>CAYGOX010000046.1:0-3540 GCA_964351485.1 uncultured Halioglobus sp. | reverse complement strand
TGTGCTGCATGACTTCAAACAGCGTGTTCCAGTGCGCGCGGCGCGCGGCTTCCTCGGCGGTTACCGGCTCTGGCGGGACGCCGTCGAGACTGGTGCGTGCGGTTTCGAAAATCAGCGCGCCGCTGAGGTTCGAGTTGTGCGGGATGACCACCGCGTCACACCCAGGTTTGTCTTCAACACACTCGCGGTCGAGGTAGTCCCACAGGTCGACCTGGGAGGGGGTTTCGATCCAGCTCATCGCGCGGTCGGGCACCATGTCGTTCTTGAAGATGACGTTGTGGTGCAGGTTCTCGCCGGAGCCGACGCTGGCCGTCCACTCGTAGCCGTTGAAACTGGTGAACGTGCAGTCACTGCTGCGATCGTAGGCTGCCTCGTTGGCCGCCTGGACTTCCTCCCAGACGTTGGCAGCGTAATTGAGACACGCCTGCGCGTCTTCGCCGCAAAATCCCCAGCGGTGTTTATAGGTCATGCCGGCAGCGGCCATCGTGAGAAATGTCATCTGTGGCCGATGGCGGTGGAGAATACACACCGGGTGCCAGTAGCCGGGCAGGCCGCGCGTGGTGCACATGCGGATTTCGCCCATGAACTCGGCGTGGTCGGTGACGGCGGTGAAATCCAGCGGGCGGTCGAGTTGGATGGTGCGCTGCGGGTTGTCGTCCTCGTCATAGGGCTGGATACCCATCGCCGCGCCGCGGGCGAAGCGGTAGGCATCGGCCGGCAGGTTGCGGGTGTCCTGGCTGTTGGCATCGAAGGACAGCGCGGTATGCACGTGAAAATCGCCGAAGTGCGCCTTGCGCAGCGGATCGTAGTTGGTGCAGGGCTCGCGCGTCTCGGACAGCGTATAGGGTCGCTCGGGCACGGTGGGTTCGGGTGTTTCCGGCACGTCAGTTGTTTGGGCGAGAGTGGCGGAGGAAACAAAGAGGAATAACAACCCGGACAGCTTGATCATCGATAACGCTCACATCGGCAAAATTCGCGCTCAAGAATAGCAGGCCCACATGGCTGCGGCACCAGCGGTCTTGCCCCAATTCCCCAATGGGTGGCGGTCAGGCTAAGATGTCGGCCTGGCGATTGCGCGCTGAACGTTTTTCAGGGGGCGGGATCGAACAGGCAGGTTTGCGCCCCAGGGCGTTGTCGATAACGGTTTGCGGAGGTGTCCCCGTGTTTCCCAAAGTTCTGGCCCTGGGGATGTTGATTATCGCGTTCGGCCTGCGCGCCGAGGGCATTACCGAGGCCGAGGCTGTGGCATCGGTTCCCGCGCACGCGTGGAAACTGGTGTACACGCGCCAGCCGCGCGCCAATACGCCTATACCGGGTACACCGATTGGCGAGGCCGCCAACTGGCAGCACGCGACGGACGTGGGGCGCATCAACGGCGGGCTGGCTGAGGCCGACGTGGTTATCGACGACCTGGCCGGCAACGTGAAAGTCATTTACAACTGCACCACCTCGAAAGAAATCTGCGTTGCGCACGAGGCGCGCGTGAGTCCCGACGGCAACCGCATTGTGTACTCGGTCGGCCGCGGCGAGGCCTTTTTCCCGGTGTCGGTGGAGGGTATCGCCCTGGGCCTGCAGGATATCCCGGTGCTGACCAGCGCCGAGTTGTGGCTGTACGATCTGCGCACGGGGCAGAACAAGCCGATTCCGGGGCGGCCGCCGCGGGCGATCGATCGGCAGCCGGAGTGGCTGAACAACGAAAAGATCGTATTTGCGAGCAATCGCGGCAACACCTTTCCGATCAAGAACCAGTTCGGGTCGCACCGCGGCGTCGACCAGTTTGGCAGGGGGCGGTGTTTCAATCACCCGTATTGCGTGTCGCAGGAATATGGCTACGGCGAGGCCGGCAAGTCGATGCAGCTCTGGACGATGAATGTCGACGGCAGCAAGGCGCGCAACATCACGCCACATGAGAGCAATGCGCTGGCGCCGGCGGTCATGAGCAACGGCGATATCCTGTACTCGTGCTGGAACGCGCAGGGTAACAAGGCGTTCGATGCGGCGCCGCGCAACTCCAATAATCCCGGCACGATCAAGAACAAGTGGTGGCTGTGTCGCACCGATGGCAACGGCGCGGATGGGACAGTTATTCTCAATGGGCACAAGTCGACCACGCTGAAGACCAAAGAGTGGCTGGCCGGTAACGTGCACGGCGGGGAGGGGCGTTCGGAGCTGCGGGCGATCCGCTCTGTTGCCGAGATATTCGAGGGCAAGCTGGCGGTGTCCAATTACTACCGTTCGAACCATGTCGGCAGCATGGGCATTATCTACGGAATGGACTACGGCAATCCGCACGTGGAGGGCTGTTCCACCGCGCGTTGTTACCCGCATGGTACCAGTGCGAGCCGTGAGCCGGGCACGGGGCGGTACGTGCCCAGCTCGCTGTACGCCATTACGCCCTATGGCACCGACCAGGATATCGACGTGCGCCTTGGGCCCGATAAAATGCCGTGGGGCAAGGCGGGCTACGCGGCGCCGCTGCCCGACACCGATTCGGAGTTTTTGATTACGCATGCCCGCGGTGTTTGCTACGAGGGCGAGCGTCCGCAGAATGCCAATCGCAAGACCATGCGCGGCGAGCCGACCTGCCAGAAAGCAATCTACCGGGTGAAAGTGCCGATCGTGACCGATCCCTTTGATCGCGCGCAGATGGAACTCATGGCAGGGGGCGACGCCTGGCACGCGTTCGACGGGCGGGCCATTGCGAGTTATCAGCGCCTGCACGGAAAGGCATTGCCCGATCAGCCCGCCCCGCTGAATCCGAAGGCGGCGTGTTACCTGCAGGTGGTGGATGCGCGCAAGGCCGAGCTGTATCCCATCACGCAGCCCTACAACTGGAAAACCACGCTGTTTTCGCAGTGCGCGTTCCAGGGGTGTGCGGTGAATACGGAAGATCCGGCGTTTCATGAGCGCACTATTGAAAGCCTTACGGTGTTGCTGCCCGAGATGTGGGACAAGACATACCGCGGGCGCTATCAGCAGCCGTTTGCGGACAACATCAACAACATGGGGCACAAGTCCATCGCCGTACTCGGCTCGCAGCCGCTCATGGCCGATGGCTCGGTGAAGATGCGCGTGCCGTGCGAGACGCCGCTGATGATGGTGGGCACCGACAAGGACGGGCTGTCGATTGCGCACGATGAGATGCTGCACTCGCTGCGCGCGGGCGAGACGCGCACCTGTCACGGTTGTCACGATGGCCACTCCGAGGAGCGCTGGCACCAGATCGGCAAGACCGCTATAGAGCGCTTTGCCGGTACGCAGGCCGCAGCCACCGTGCCGGAAATGCCGCAGGCACAGCCGCCGGTGACGTTTGACGATGTGCGCCCGATTCTGGAGCGTCGTTGTACAGGTTGCCACAAGGATATGAATGATGGCGACGGGCTGCTGTATTCGCGTATTGCCCAGGACTTCGAGCAGTACGACTGGGATTGGGCGAAGAAACAGCCCGGACACGGCAACCGCGATTCGGTGGCGCACGTGATCATCCGCAACGGTGGTAGCGGCTATGTGCCGGGTGAGCCTTTGGTTTTCCAGCCCGGT
>CAYGOX010000045.1:0-16563 GCA_964351485.1 uncultured Halioglobus sp. | reverse complement strand
GGGGCCGCAAAGACTTTGACCCGGGGCGGCGACGCAGCGGCCCGCAGGGCCGCCAGGGAAAACCCTCACCCCAACCCCCGAAAAGCATAAACATCAAACCGAACCGCCCGCCCCCGGATACTATGCGACGGCGACCCCCCCAGCACCGCGCCCTTCAGCGGTCGCTTTACCACTACCCGCGCCACCGCCTGCGAAAGCGCCCACGTTAGCAGTTCGTCAGCGTCACCCTCGTCCTGGTCGTCGGCTAACAGCGCCTGGAACAGGGCCATCTCCTTTTTGACCGCGGCGCGCTTGCTGCGCGTCGCGAACATCGGATCGAGATAAATCGTATCGAATGCACCGGCTGTCGTGCCGGGCAATGCACGCGCATCGCAGGCGCTCAGGTGCATCCTGCCGGCGACCTCCCGCAACCAGGCGTCATCGGAAGTCAGTGCATGGGCAAGGCCGGCCTCCAGCATTGCCGCGATCACGGGGTGTCGCTCGCAGAGCTCAACGATGCAACCGAGGTCGGCCAGCACGAAAGCGTCGCGCCCGAGGCCTGCGGTGGCGTCGAGCACACGCAGTTCAGGCTTTTTGCCGACGCCCACCGCCCTGCCCAGTAATTCATTGGCGCCGGCGCGGCGCCGGTGGCGCATTCGGCCACTACCGAAATCGACCGCTACCGGTCCGGGGGCGCCGGGGCCGGTCGCCTGCAGCGACAGGGTGTCACCGTCGACGCGCAGGATCGCGTCATAAGCCAGCGCGTCGGGGGATTGTCCGGCGTCCAGCAGGGGAAGCTCGAGGCGCGAGGCCAGTGTTGTCGCCGCCGCGTCATCGGAAGGTCGCATGCTCGCGACACACAGTGATATCACCTGGTGGCGCCGCCGGTATCTAGGAACCGCTCTCGTCCGAGGGCTGACGTCGTTTGAGGATGCTCGCCAGATCGCTCGCCGCTTCCGAGGCATCCGGTGCAACCGTCTTCTTCACGGGCTCTTCAACCGCCAGTGCCGCCTCGTCGCGCGTCGGGGCAGGCAATTCGTCAGCGCCCAGACCCAGCGTCAGCGTACTGCCTTCAAGATCGATCTGGAATTCCAGGTTGTAGGCGTAGCGCGACAGTCCGTGCTTGTCGATACTGAGGAACCGGCGCGGCCGCGTTTGACCATCGGACTCCACCGCCTCGGACAACCGGCAGGATATGGCATTGATTGTCTTGCCCGAGATGGAGACGCCGGCGATCGCGGACAGCGCCCGGTTGCAGGCATTCACGTAGGAAGCCGCCGAAACCGCCGTGATGGATTTCAACCCGCCGGCGCCCCAGCCTGCCTGCTCGCAGTGAAATTCACCGACCACCACCTGGTTGGCCTGCGCGATATCGAGCATGCGAGCCAGCTCGATCGTGACGTCGCCAACGATATAGCTGAAAACAGAAGGGTTGACGCCCTCGTCCTGGTACAACTCGTAGTGACCGCCGATGTGAAACCCGGTGCGGATTACCTGCACCGTGTTACCGCGCGACGCGGCCTGGGCGACAAAATTGTCCGCCACCACCAGTAACATGAACAGGAAGAGGTCCTGGTTGGCCTTGGGCGAGAGATCGCGATTCCAGATGTAATAGCCGTCGCCCGTCGTTGTCCGGGCAAAGTTGATTTCGATGCCCTGCGCCAGCAGTTTGTTGTAGGCAGAGTTGAGCGAGTAGGACAGGCTGTTGAGCTGGCTGGCCTGCTCAAACGGGGTGTAGAGCGAGAAGTCGACAATATCGAACAGCAGGACCGCGCGGCTCTCGACGTAACTCAGGCCGTAGCGCTTGATCACCTGCTCGACCGCCTGCAGCACGGGAGGCTCTTCCGAGAGCGGCGTGGACAACTTGATAAACGTGGGGGACACATCCAGCCGGTTGCAGACAGCAAACAGATCATCCCGGCTCATCCTGCGTTCCCCGGAAATCAAGCCGCGGATAAACGCTTCGTTCTCCTGCCCTTCGGCCGCGCGCTCCTCGGGCATCGCGCAATAGTTGCCGAGAAAATAGTGCGGCACAAAAATCACCCGCAGGCCGCGGGAATCCGAACTCCAGCACAGTACGATGTTCTGGCCCATGCGCCACTGCTTGCGCAAGGTCTTTTCCAGCGCCCTCAGGTTGCCGCGCTGGACGATACTGATCGCCTCGGAGACCGGGGGCTCGGCCGGGGATGGACGCCCGTCGGACGCGGCAAAGCCCTGCGTGACGCGGTCTTTGCCCGGACTGTCCGGTGGTGGCGATTTTGACATGCTGGCCCCCTGGCGAAGCGATGTAATCATCCGCCTGTCGCGGATGATCTACGGTGTCGTGACTGGCATTATAGTAAGCGGAAACGTCGGCGACCATGCTAACAGGCGCGTCACCGGCCGCCCAACACCCGGCACTACCCACAAGGGGTCTACCACGGAGGCATCATGGCCATATCCACCACCTGGCAACAGAGGCTGCTCGCAGCCGCGCTCGGACTGTCACTCGGCGCGTGCCAGAGCGTTGACCTGGTCTTCAACGAACAGGTCATGTACACCTCGACCGACCTCTACAAGGATTACACGATCCCCGACCCCGGGCTGCGCGGCTGCATCGAGCGCGCGATTCTCGACGGTCGCTACACCCGCGCCGATCAGTTGCGCCACCTGCACTGCATTGAGGCAGGCGTCGAATCGCTTGAGGGGCTGGAACAGTTTCCCGCGCTGCAGTCGCTCGATCTCACCGGGAACTACGACCTGCCCTGCGGCGAGGCCGCCGGGCTCGATCACCTGAAGAAACTGGTGCTGCCCGACCAGTGCCAATAGACCGGCGCGACGCCGGGCCAGTGCAAGCACTTCAGTGGCTGCTCCGGCAGGGCCTCTACCGGTTTCGGCGCTATCGCCGCGCGGTTGTTGAACAGAACCTGGCGGACACATTTCCCGGGTATTCCGGCGCCGAGCGCGAAGCGCTCGCGCATGCGTTTTACCACCACCTGGCCCAGCTGCTGGTCGAAATTCTTCAAACGCCGCGCATGACACCCGACCGGCTGCTCGATGCTGTCCAGGTCGTCAATCCCGAACTCGCCGCTCAGGCCAGCGATGACTTTTCACGACCGGTCGTCTTCGTCAGCCTCCACCAGGGGAACTGGGAATGGATGCTGCACGGCATGTCGCTGACGCTGGGCAAGCCCGTCCACCCGCTGTACCAGCCCCTGCATAACAAGCAGGCCGATCGCTTCATGCGCCGGGTGCGCACCCGTCATGGCGCCAGCCCCATCGACGCCAGGCAGGTAGGTGCCGACCTGCTCAACAACCGGCAGCAACCGCGGCTGCTGGCCATGCTGGCCGACCAGGCACCTTCCGCCCGGGAAAACCCCATCTACACGCCCTTCCTGGGCCGGCCCACCGCGTTCAAACCCGGCTTCACCCGGATCGCCCGCATTCTGCAGGCCCCGCTGTTGTTTACCGCCTGCCACCGGTGCGAAGACGGGCGCTACCGCGTCACGCTGAGCCCGCTGGGCGAACCACCCTATGCCAGAGCGGACAGTGAAGTACTGGTGGAGCGGTATGCCCGCCTGGCGGAAGCGGCGATTCTCGAGCAGCCCGAGACCTGGCTATGGAGTCACCGCCGCTGGAAAGAGCCCGCCGACTAGCGCAGCTGCAGCCAGCCGAAGCCCTGCGACTGC
This sequence comes from uncultured Halioglobus sp., assembly GCA_964351485.1. GTDB lineage: Bacteria > Pseudomonadota > Gammaproteobacteria > Pseudomonadales > Halieaceae > Marimicrobium. The sequence goes on along the minus strand of CAYGOX010000045.1, from coordinate 12,916 downwards.
TCGGCGAAAACCACAGAATCGAGAGAGTCCAGCGCGGTCAACAACGCGGCCTCGGCCAGATCGCGCCGGTTGTTCTGCTCCGAGATGTGGGCCACGACCACCTGCTGCAGTGAACGCCCGTCGATCTGCTGCAGAAGCGCCGCGGCCTGTTCGTTGTTGAGATGACCCCAGTCGCCGCCGACCCGCCGCTTCAGGGGATAGGGATAGGGCCCCTCTTCGAGCATCTGCACATCGTGATTGAACTCCAGCAGCAGACTGTGACAGCCGCGGAACGACTCCACGACGTGCGGCGTGAGACTGCCCAGGTCGGTCAGGATCCCCAGTGAGCGCTGTGCGTGAGTGAGGCGGTACTGGCAGGGTTCCGCAGCGTCGTGTGGCACCGCCACCGTTTCCACCCACAGGTCGCCGATGGCGAAACTGTCATCGCAGTTGAAGCAGGTCTGGTGGTGCAGTCCGTCGCAGCGTCCGGTACTGGCAGTGCCATGGGTCAGGTAGACCGGCACCTCGTAGGCGCGCGAGAGCGCGGCAACGCCGCGACTGTGATCGGTATGCTCATGGGTGACAAGAATCGCGTCGAGTTGCTCGGGCTCCACCGCCAGCGCACGCAGGCGCCTCACCGTTTCGCGCAACGAAAAGCCGCAATCGACCATGACCAGCGTCTGCCCGGCCCGGACCAGCGTGGCGTTACCCTTGCTACCGGAGCCCAGTGAGGCAAATTCCACGGTGCGCGACGCCTCTAGTTGATATTGCCCTTGATCAGGGACAGCAGCCCCTGTTCTTCACGCTTGTCGAAGTCTTGCAGTTCGGCCTGCGGGCGCAGGCGGATCGAGACAGTGTTGTCGTCCAGCGCTTCCATGATGACCAGGAAGTCCTGGTTGGCCATGGGATGATCCTCGTCGGAATTCCAGAGCCAGTCCATCCAGCCCGAATCCTCTTCTTCCTCGGGGCCGACAAATTTCGCGTAGTAGGTGCCCTTGCTGCGGTCGCGGTCTGACACCTCAAAGGAGGAGCGCTCCAGCGCCAGTCCCAGTGATGCCCAGGCCCGATCGTAGGGCAGCTCCAGCCGGATAAACGTATAACCTGCCTCAGATTCTTCCAGCGCGATCTTGCCGGTCGCGCTGATGCCCTGCTCTGCGATCATGGAGACCGGCGCGGATTCGGCGCTGTCGGCAAGGTACTGCGCCACGGCGCGCAGCATGCTGTGGGCCTGCTCCGCATCGTCCGACCTCGGCGGCCAGTCCTGTGGCGCCTGCGTTGTGGTGCGGCTCATCTGCAGGACATGCAGTTCGCTGGTCAGGCGCTGCACACCCTGGTCGATGCGAAAACGAAAACGGCTGGGCAGGTCCTGGCCCTCGAGGGTCACCCAGTTCGACTCCATGATGCCCGAGCGCGCATCCGCCCTGGCCACCTGCATGCCCGCCGCCGCGAGGAAGCTGCGTACCTGCGGCCACACCTGCCCCGGGGCGACCTCGATCAGCGCCCAGCTCTGGTCGCCCAGGCGCTGGATGCGGACCACTTCAGCGCCACCACCGCCGACCAGCGGGGCCGGCCGCGGCACTTCAAATTCGCCTTCCAGCACCAGCGAATCCTGAACCTGTGGAATGACGTAAATTTCGCGCAAACGCTCGCTGCTGGCTCCTTCGGGCAGGGTGACCACCGGCAGCTCGGGGGCCTTCTTGTAGTCTTCGGAACGATCGCGGAACATGCCGTCATCGCCGAAAAATGAACCACACCCGGCCACCAGGGACAGGACAGAGGCCAGTGCTGCGACGCGGACCATCGGCCCGCCTTTTCCTAGTGCGTTTTTCAAACCCCTGCGGCCTCCAGTGCGGCGATCACTTCATCGTGGTATTGCTCGTCGAGCGTCGTCAGCGGCAGGCGAATGCCACTGTCGATGCGACCCCGGTGGAACAGCGCCCACTTGACGGGGATCGGGTTGGCCTCCAGAAACAGCGCCGCATTGAGCGACTGCAACTGCTGGTCGATCGCTGTCGCGCCCTCGCGATCACCGGCCAGGGCGAGCTCGCACAATCTGGCCACGAGGGCCGGCGCTACGTTCGCGGTGACCGAGATATTGCCCTGCCCGCCGGCCAGGATCAGTTCCATGGCCGTCGGGTCGTCGCCGGAGTAGATTGCCAGGCGATCACCGCAGCGCGCGATGAGGTCCCGGCCGCGAGCCGGGTCACCCGTTGCATCTTTGATACCGACAATGTTATCCAGTTCCGCCAGGCGCTCGACCGTCTCGTTATCCATGTCGACCGCGGTACGCCCGGGCACGTTGTACAGGATTTGCGGAATGGCCACCGCTTCGGCCACCGCCTTGTAGTGTTCGTACAGTCCGCGCTGCGTGGGGCGGTTGTAGTAGGGAGTTACCAGCAGGGCGGCGTCGGCGCCGGCGTCCTTGGCGGCCCGGGTCAGCTCGATGGCTTCCCAGGTGGCATTGGCCCCGGTGCCCGCGATCACGGGCATTTTGCCGGCGCAGTGACGAACACAGAATTCGATAACTTCGCAGTGCTCGGGAACGCTGAGGGTGGCGCTTTCACCGGTTGTGCCCACGGCACCGATGGCCGCCGTCCCCGACTCCGCGTGCCAGGCGATCAGCTTCTCCAGCGCCTCCCAGTCGACCTTGCCATCGGGATGCATGGGCGTTACGAGGGCGACAATACTGCCGGTAATCATGAGCTGTCTCCGCGTGCTGTTCCCCGCCGCGCGGGCCTGAAAAATGTGCACCGGGGGGAAGGCGGTCATTATCCATGACCGGCACCGGATGACAACCAAATTAAGGTAAGATAGCCCCAGCACCACTGTCGCCATGAGGTCACCTGTCGTGGACCACCTTCGCTTTATCCTTCTTGTCGCGTGCCTGGCCATTGCCGGCACGACTGCCGCAGCGCCCGACCCGCAGCTGCGTATCAGCGAGTTGACAGCCATTGACCAGCAGTACATGGCCGGCCAGCGCAGCGCGCTGGAGGAAAAGGCCCGCGCGTTCCTCGGGCGCTCGTTTTCCGGCGAGCGCGACCGCGACCTGGAGCTACTCCAGGCCCTGCTCGACAAGGGGCTGGTGCGCAACCACCAGACGGAGCAGTTGCAGGCCATGGGGATCGTCCTGGGCGACCTGCTGCGCCAGGAACTGGGTATGGGCTGGGTCGTCTACGAGGATAAGCGCGGCCGCAGCCGGGCGCTGCGGCTTAACCGCACGGATATCTACATCTTCCCGATAACCATGATTTCGCGGCGGCGCGAGGGGGGCAACGAGGCCACCGTCCAGAGCATTTTCAACAAGGCCGTGGCGTCGGTGAAACGCCAGCGGGAGCCCCTGCCCTTCGAATAGGCCCGCGCAGGCGCGGGCGCGCTACCGGTGACTAGAAATCTTCGTTGCGCATCATTGCGTCGGACCCGCCATCGACGAAAAAGACCGAACCACACACGAAATCGGCTTCATCGCTGAGCATGAAGCGCATCACGCTGGCGATCTGTCCGGGCTGTGCAGTGCTGCCCACGGGTACGGTATCGCCGAAGTCCTTCATTGCCTGACCGAACTCCGGATCAGCGTAGACACGCTCGGACAGCGGCGTCATGGTGATGCCGGGGGCGACCGCGTTGAGGCGGATGCCACTGGCGGCATAGTCGACCACGTTGCGACGCATCCAGATCGTGACAGCGCGCTTGGACCCGGCGTAGGCGGTCTGCCCGTCACGCCCCTCGATATCCTCGCAGGCCGCAGCTTCGTCACCTGACAGGCACAACTGGACGAAGGGATTGTCAGTGGGAATCATCGGCGCGGAATTGGACGACACGAAGAGCACGGAGCCGCGTTTCTTCTCGAGCAGGTCGCGCAGGCCTTCGACCGTCGCAATCACGGCGAAATAGTTGACCTTCGCAATCAGTGAGATCGGCTTGGCCACCGGCGGCAGTCCGGCGCAGGGAATGAAGCCGTCCAGGCCATCCGGGGCGAGCTCGCGGACACCGTCGATGGCCGCCTGTCGACCCTCAGCGGTAGACAGGTCGGCGATGATATCGCCCTCCTTGATATCCACCGAGATAACCTTGTCACCGGCCTTCTCGAGCTGCTCTCTCAACGCGCCCCCGATACCGGTGGCTCCACCTGTCATGGCAAATGTGCGCATTCGACCTCTCCCTACAGAATCCTGTGTGTGATCTATGTGTAATGTGCTGGCAATTTCAAACACCCTATGATGACCGATGACGCCGCCCCGAGAAATGCGTCCGGGCGCGAAAGTGCCCCCGGGGACAGCTGCCTGAACCAGGCTCGCTCACGCCTCGAGCAACACCTCGTCACCCACCGGCTGCATCAGCGCGGGCGCCTTGTTGCGCGCGTTACTGACCGCGCGATCCAGTGGCGCCAGAACCAGCGGCAGCTTGAGACGCGGCGCGAACAGCGCATCGTCCGCCGGTATACGCTGCGCGTTATCCAGCCAGCGCGCCTGCTCCGCTGTATCGAGGATCACGGGCATTCGGCTGTGCCAGGGCTCGAACGAGGGAGCCGCGGCGGTCGTCACCAGGGTGCAGCTGAGCAGGGGCGCCTCGCCCCGGGTCCACACATCCCACAGCGCGGCCACTGCCAGCGCGCCGTCCTCGGGACGTATCAGCCAGGGGACCTTCACGGCACCTTCCTTGCGCCACTCGATGAAACTGGACATGGGCACGATGCCGCGCTGCGACTTGAACGGCCCGCGAAAGGCGGCGCTGCGCGACAGCGTTTCGCTACGGGCATTGAACATCGAGTACTTCTGGCTGACCTCGTCGGCCCAGGACGGCGTCAGCCACCAGCGGGCGCTGTCCAGATGGGGGCCCTGCGCGTCGTGTCGCACCAGCGGCACGGGCTCGGTCGGGGCCACGTTGACGGCCCCGGGCAATTTGAGGTCGATACCCAGATCCTGCAACAGCTGCGCAAGCCCGGGGTTATCGATGACGTTGAAACGACCACACATACGGCCACTGTGCCCAAAGACACCCCTGCGGGCAACCGCGCCCGACAGGGTCTGCCAATGTGAACTCGTCGACCGACCCGCGATTACCAGCGGCTGTACGCTTGCCTGAATCGGTGGGCGGATAGTACCCTGAGCGCCGCTTTTGAAGGGGAGAAACCCATGAGCAACAAACCCATCGCGGCCGCTATCGAGGGCTGGCACACCATGGACGCCAAGCCCCGGCTAATCGGCACCCAGTGTGAGTCCTGCGGCACCTATTTCTTCCCCAAGCAGACGCATTACTGCAAGAACCCCGACTGCGACTGCACCGACTTCAGGGAAGTCGAACTCAGCCGGACCGGACACATCTGGAGCTATACCAACGCCTGCTACCAGCCGCCCGAGCCATTCCAGGCCCCCGACCCCTTCACCCCGTTCACCATTGCCGCGGTAGAGCTGGAGGAGGAAAAAATGGTCGTACTGGGCCAGGTCGTGGAAGGCGTCTCGGTCGACGACCTCAAGGTGGGCATGGCGATGGAGCTTGTGCTGGAACCACTCCACGAGACCGATGAGGATATCAAGGTCACCTGGAAATGGCGCCCGGTTTCAGACTGAATCCGCCGCACCCGCACAGCACCTACGGAGCTAAAAGTTATGTCCAATGAAATCGCAATCCTCGGCGCGGGTATGCACCCCTGGGGCAAGTGGGGTCACAATTTTGTCGAGTACGGCGTGGCCGCAGCGCGCGAGGCGCTCGCCGACGCCGGCGTACCGTGGCGGGATGTCCGCTTTGTTTCCGGTGGCGCCACCATCCGGTGTGGCTATCCCGGCTACGTGGCCGGCGCCACCTTCGCCCAGGCACTGGGCTGGCAGGGCGCCGAGGTCAACACCTCTTACGCGGCCTGCGCCTCGGGCTCGCAGGCCCTGGCTGCGGCACGCAACAAGATTCTGGCCGGTGAGTGCGACGTGGCCCTGGTCGTCGGCGCAGACACCACGCCCAAGGGCTTTCTCGCCCCCGCCGGAGGCTATCGCCCGGAAGATCCGGACTGGGTCCGCTTCTACCTCGGCATTACCAACCCGACCTATTTCGCGCTGTATGCCCGCCGCAGGATGGACCTCTACGGCGACACGCTGGAAGACTTCGCCGCAGTCAAAGTCAAAAACTCCCTCATCGGCAGCAAGAACCCCCGCGCGCGTTACCGCAAGTGTTTTACTGCGGAAGATGTCGCGGCCTCCGCGATGGTCGCCGACCCGCTGCGCCTGATGGACATCTGCGCCACCAGCGACGGCGGGGCCGCCCTGATCGTGTCCAGCCTCGACTATGCGAAGAAAATCGGCAAGGCGGATGCACCGCGCGTCGCCGCGATTTCAACGGTGACGCCCACCTTCGCCAGCGCAGTGGTGGAAATGCCCGACATCGCTACCGATTCTGCGGCCGCGCAGGGTGTCGAGGCACTGTCCTACCGGGCCAGTCTGCCGGTGAAAGCCTACGAGGAGGCCGGCCTGGGCCCCGAGGACGTGGACCTGGCCGAGGTCTACGACCTGTCGACGGCACTGGAGCTGGACTGGATCGAGGATCTGCAACTGGCGCCGCGCGGTGAAGCTGCCGCCCTGCTGCGCGCGGGCGATACGTCACTGGGTGGAAAGATTCCGGTCAACGTCTCTGGCGGTCTGGCGTGTTTCGGCGAGGCGGTACCGGCGCAGGCGCTGGCCCAGGTGTGTGAACTCACCTGGCAGCTGCGTGGTGAGGCCGGTGACCGGCAGGTCGAGGACGCCCGGGTGGGAATCACCGCCAATCAGGGCCTGTTCGGCCACGGCAGCTCGGTGATCGTCAAACGCTAGTCCTGCGGGTACTCGCGCTCTGAAATTTCCTTGAGAAAAGCGATGAGGTCGGCGCGCCGCTGCGCGTCGGCGACTCCCGCGCTCATCATCGTCGATTCCGGAAACATGGCCAGCGGGTTTTCCAGCCAGGCGAACATCAACTGTGGTGTCCAGACAAACTCCGCCGCGCGCAAGGTGTCGGAGTAATAGGCGAAACCCGGCTGCTTCCCGGCAACCTTTCCGAATATCCTGTGCAGGTTGGGACCGTTGTTGTGTCCCATGAAAGGTTCCGCGTAATGGCAGGTCTTGCAGGTCGCGAACACCAGCCGTCCGCGCTGCGCATCACCAGCTAACGGCAACTCCTGTTCCTGGGCAGGCACATTGTCTGCCAGCGACAACGACAACAGCGCGATCAACACGCCGGCCAAACGCCTCATGCGACACTCCCCCTGACAGCAGCCACCGAGCGACCCGCGCGACGACCGAAGTAAGTGCAGTCGCCGACCGAGAGCCCGCTGGCAATATAGGGCGCAGTGGGCAGCCCCGCAGAGTTGCGCCCTACCGAATAGAGCGCCGGGATAATGTCACCGAAGCTGTTGAAGACGCGCCCGTCGATATCCGTGTGCAGCCCACCGAACGTGTGCGCCGGGAAAAACGCATTTTTCACCGACAGATCCCAGGCCTTGTAGGGCCCGCCCTCAAGCGGCCGCGTGTACGCCGTGCTCTTGCGGAACAACGGGTCGCGTCCCGACTGTGCGTGGCGATTGTAATACTCCACCGTGTGCTGGAGCGCGCCCGGCGGCAAGGGCAGCGCCGCGGCCAGGGCGCCGATGGAGTCGCCGCTGGCAACTTCCAGGAAGTTGTCCTGGACAAAGTTGAAACTGCTACGGCTGTCGGTGATCAGCCAGGCCTTGCCGCGCTGGTGATACGCAATCGCGTCGCCGAGCACACCGTGATAAGACTCCTCGGAAATGAAACGCTGCCCGGCGCCGTTGACCAGGATACCTGACAGGACGTTTTCCGGCGGGTAAACGGGCGCAATGGCGAAGCCCTCGTGCATGCGCAGCGCAGCAGCACCCGCCGCAATACCCATGTTAATGCCGTGCCCGACTTCTGCCGCGTTACCCCAGGGCACCGAACAGTTGAACAACTGCGGCGCGTACAGCTTGACCATTTCGCGGTTGTGAATAAAACCGCCGCAGGCGAGCACCACGCCGCGCCGGGCGCGAACCGCTCGGGGTTCGCCGTCGATGATCAATTGCGCGCCGGCAACGCGGCCGTCACTTTCCACGATCAGGCGTTCAACCTTCACTTCGGACAGCAGACGCACACCGGCGCTGCGCGCCGAGGCCAGCAACGCCTCCATCAGCCGGCGCCCGCCGTTCATACCCGGCACGCCGGGCACGTGACCGCGCGGCGCGGGGGTGGCGTAATCGCGCGCGGGCCAGGCCAGTTCCGTACCGGAGTAATACAGCGACTCATCGCCCATCGGCAGCCCCTTGGCGGGGGTGAACTTTTCCGTATAGGGCACGCCGCGTTCGACCAGCCAGTCGAAATGCGCAACGCTCTCCTCACAGTAGAGCTGGACCTTGTCCAGTGGCGGATGCACCGTGCCGGCCCGCGCGATGAACTCGTACATCTGCTCGGCCGTATCGTCGATCTTGAGTGCCCGCTGCAGCGCCGTCCCGCCGCCGGCGTATACCACGCCGCCGGACATGGCCGAGGCTCCGCCGAACCGGGGCAGTGTTTCAACCACCAGGACATCCGCCCCGGCTGCGCGCGCCTCCAGCGCGGCCGAGATGCCGGCGGCGCCGGAACCGGCCACCAGAACGTCGGTTTCACCTTCCCACTCCGACACGGACGTGCTGGACAGGGCGGCTACCCCGGAGGCGGCCGTCAACGCAGCCGTCGCACCGGCCGCCTGGAACAGCTGCCGGCGGTTGAGACCCGCGCGGGTGGGGTTACTCACGGCGCATACCCGCCGGAGCGCTACAACTCACGAATGTAGTCGAGGCGATCATTGACCATGTACAACCGGTGCCGGTTGCCCGAAATATCCAGGGATTCGCTATCGTAACCCGCATCGCCCTGGTAAAGAAAACAGATGCCGTCGGTGACAAAAACCATGCGCGGCGCATAGTGCAACGGCTCACGGGCGCTGAAGATATCCCGGACCTCGTCGCAACTGCCGCACTCGGTCAACTCCTTGAGGCTGACAAACGTCGGCGGCACCAGGCGCAGGGGCTGGGCGTCGTCGGCCGATTCCGCCAGTGCAATTTGCGGCCTGACCCAGCGGTGCCGGGCAATCTCACCGCCGTCGACGACCACTTCCTGGTCGTCCTCGAGAATCGTCAGGAAAAACCAGGTGGCGAACCGCCGCTTGGCCCCGACGGGCGTTATCCAGTGCGACAGGTAGACCAGCTGATCCGGCGTCACATCCAGACCTGCCTCTTCGCGCGTCTCGCGGATTGCGGCGTTGACCGCCGCCTGGTAGGTATCACCGTCGGCGGGATAATCCTGCGTATCGACTTTGCCGCCGGGGAACACCCACATGCCGCCCATGTGCTGCACCGCCTTGTTGCGCTGCACCAGCAGGGCCTCCAGCCCCTCGCTGCCGTCGCGCACCAGCACGACGGTAGCCGACGGCGCGACCGGCTCTTCGCGGTCGCTGGTTTCTACCAGTGAATCGGTCAAGGGAAAAACCGGCTGATAGTGTCGATGACGCAGGCGGGGCGATCCCCACCCTCGACTTCGATCGTCATGCGAACGACGACCTGAACGCCGCCCTTGACCTCTTCGACACTGATAACTTCGCCACCGCCCCGGACGCGACTCCCCACCGGGACCGCGGCGGGGAAACGCACCTTCTCGCAGCCATAGTTCACCCCCATGGAGGTATTGTTCACCTGCATGATCTGGGGCAGGAACAGGTTGGCCAGCGACAGCGTCAGGTAACCGTGCGCGATGGTCTTGCCATAGGGCCCCTCGGCCGCCTTTTCTTCATCGACGTGAATCCACTGGTGGTCACCGGTCGCGTCGGCGAAGAGGTTGATGCGCTCCTGGTCTATTTCCAGCCAGTCGCTGAACCCCAGGTGTTTGCCCTGCGCCTGGAGCAGGTCCGCCGGTTGTTCAAAGACAGTGGTCATGTCGTTTTTGTCCTTATTCGCTGTGCAAGAAATAGTCCCCTGGCCCTCACTCCGAACACGGTGATCCGGGACCCGGACGGGATTTCGAACCACTATAACACCCGTTTTACCGCGTTCGCAGCGCACCCGGTTCAACAATATTGTAAACGGGCGGCAGTCCGTTATAGTCGGGGACAGATTACCTGATAGGAGACACCCGGTGGACAAACTCGACCTCGACATCCCCACGTTGATTACCAACTACGCCATGCCCTGGGGCATAAAGATCATTATGGCGCTGGTTATTTTCATCATCGGGCGCATGATCGTCAGCATCGTGGTGAAGATGGTGCGCCGGCTGCTCACCGCGCGCGGTATGGACGCCATCCTGATCAGCTTCTTAAGCAGCATTCTGCGCTGGGTGCTCCTGCTGTTTGTCATCATCGCAGCCCTGAGTCAGCTCGGCATCGACACCACCTCCCTGGTCGCCCTGCTGGGCGCCGCGGGACTGGCGATTGGCCTGTCGCTGCAGTCCTCACTCTCCAACTTCGCCTCCGGGGTGATGCTGATCATCTTCCGGCCCTTCACCAAGGGCAATTTTGTCGAGGTCGCCGGCACCAGCGGGGTCATCGAGAAAATCAATATTTTCACCACCACGCTGACCACACCGGACAACAAGGAAGTGATCGTGCCCAATGGCGCCATCATCGACAACAACATCACCAACTACTCGGCGCGCGCCACCCGCAGGGTCGACATGGTGTTCGGTATCAGCTACGACGACGACATTCGCAAGGCCAAGCAGATCCTGCAGGATATTCTCGCGGCCGACAGCCGCATCCTGGCCGACCCCGCCCCCGTTGTCGCACTGGGTGCACTGGCCGACTCCAGCGTCAACTTTGTGGTGCGGCCCTGGGTCAACACGGCCGATTACTGGGCGGTGTTCTGGGATACGACCGAGGCGGTCAAGCTCAAATTCGACGAGGCCGGCATCACCATTCCCTACCCGCAAATGGATGTTCACGTAGACAGGGCATCGACAGATTCCGACGATTGACCGCTAACCGGGCGCCCAACCGGCTAAACTATTGGTAAACCTGACTTTTTGCCGGGTTCATTACAAGTTTTTCACACGCAACGCTAAGGCAATTGTGCTTTAATGCCGCCACACGCACACAAGGCGGCGTTCGCACCAGCGTGTGCCCGCGACGCGACCACGGCAACCCTGAAAACCGGTATCCCTTTTGGCCTCGACAAAACGACAAATCCTGCTGTCCGTGCTCATGTTGGTGGTCTCCGCCGGCATCACGACGACCCTGTATCTCAACCGCCCTCCCACCCAGGTGAGGGAGCCGGTTTACATGCCGGTGACAGTGGATGTCGCCGAGGTCGTCAAGGAAACGCTGCGCATCCCGGTGCAGGCCCAGGGCACAGTCACTCCGCTGCGCGAGACGGCGCTGCTGGCGGAAGTGGGTGGACGCGTGATCGAGGTCTCCGACAACTTCAACGCCGGCGGATTTGTCTCCACCGGCGATGTCCTGCTGAAGATCGACCCGCGTGACTACGAGGCCGCATTATTGCGTGCGCGGTCGGCACTGGCGTCGGCCCGCAGCGCCCTGGCCCAGGAACGCGGTCGCGCCGAAGTCGCTGAAGCAGAGTGGCGCAAGCTGCCCAAGGGTAGCCAGCGCAGTGAAGAAGCCCGCGACCTGTACCTGCGCAAACCCCAGCTGGAGCAGGCCGAGGCCCAGGTACTGTCTGCCCAGGCCGATCTCGAAAGCGCGCAGGACGATCTCGACCGGACAGTCATTCGCGCACCCTACGACGCACTGATCCGCGCCAAGCACGCGGAACTGGGCAAGTTCGTCGCGCCGGGCGCTCCCCTGGCGGACATTTTCTCGGTGGACGTGGCCGAGATCAGGTTGCCGATTCCCCAGAACCGCCTCGCCTACCTGGAGCTTCCCGGACTGGACAGCCAGGGATCAGGCTCCACCATCGACCTGTACACCGACGTCGGCGGCGATGTCACACACTGGTCCGCGACGCTGCACCGCACAGAGGGTATCTACGACGAGCGATCGCGCGTACTCCACGCGGTTGCCAGGGTAGAGGATCCCTACGCGCTGAAGTCCGACGAGCATAAACCGCTGCGTATCGGCACCTTCGTCAACGCCAACATCGAGGGCCGAGCGATTCCCGACATCGTTCAGCTCCCCCGCTATCTGCTCAAGGCCGGCAACAATGTCTGGGTGCTCGATGAAGGCAAGCGTCTGCGCAACCGCAAGGTCGAACTGCTGCGCGCAGGCGGCGACAAGATTTACATCAGCGCCGGGCTCGACGAGGGAGACCTGGTATCACTCACTTCCCTGGACAGTTCATTTGATGGCAGCGAAGTGCGCATCCAATCCACCACACCCTCCAACCTGATCGACGCCAGCGGTCGTCCTCTCACGCCCCCGTCACCGCCTGCGGAGGAGGTAACGGCCGCCGTCGAAGCGGAGCAGGTCAGCAACGATGGCTGATCTGGAAGAGACGCGCTCGGAAGAGGAAGACCGTCAGAAAGGCATCATCGCCTGGTTTGCCTACAACCCGGTGGCCGCCAACCTCCTGATGCTGGTGATCCTCGCCGTGGGCATCGGCTCGGCGCTGAGCATCCAGCGCGCCATGTTTCCAACCTTCGAGTTCGAAGTTGTCTGGATAGACGCGCCCTACCCCGGCGCCGCGCCCGAGGAAGTCGAACAGGGCGTCATCCTGAAAATTGAAGAGGCGATCAACGACCTGGAAGGCATCAAACGGGTCGAGTCCGACGCACTCGAATCCTACGGGCGCATGATGATCGAGCCGGTCGATGGCACCGACATCGACAAGCTGACCTCCGATGTCCAGAATCGCGTCGACGCGATCGCGCACTTCCCGGAGGAGGCGGAAAAACCAATCGTCAGCCGGCCCGAACTGCTGTTTCCGGCGCTGATCGTTCAGCTTTCGGGCGAGATTGGCGAGCGCAGCATGAAGGCCATCGCCCACGAAATCCGCCGCGAACTG
>CAYGOX010000044.1:7584-16574 GCA_964351485.1 uncultured Halioglobus sp. | reverse complement strand
GTGAGTCCGGGCACGGGCAAGAAGCGATCGCGCAGCGCCTGGTTCCACTCGAAACCGCCCGCGCAGAGAATGACCGCGTTGCTCGCGTCGATGTCATAGCGGCGCCCATAGTTGCTGACCGTGACGCCGGTCACTCGCCCGCTGTCATCGCGAATCAGCTCCTCCAGCTTCGTTTCCAGCCGCACCTCGACGCCGCGCTTGAACACCTCGGCGTACAGGTGTCCCATCAGCGCGCCACCCTGGGTGAAGCGGCGATCGCGCGCGGTGATGCGGCGCGTGCCGAAGTCGGTCCAGTAGCGCCAGAGGATTTTCAGGATCCAGCCGGGCCCACGCGTCGAGAGAGCGAAGAACTCCGGCAGGTCCAGGGCGTAGCGGTTGAGCAGCTTGAAACGCGTGTACTGCTCGCGCATCAGCGGGAACATCTTGCCGAGCCGGCGACCGTCGAAGGTATCCATCACCAGAGAGCGATCCGAACGTGCGCCTGGCAGATCGGCAAAGTAGTCCGGCCACACACCCGCGCCCAGCGGCAGGCCCAGCGACTTGAGATAGCCTGCCATGAGCGGCGCGTGATCGACGTAGGCCTCCAGGCGATCGCGCTGCACCGGCACCTCGATCAGGCTGTCGAGGTACTCCAGCGCCTCCTCGCGACTGTCCGAGCTGGGCTCGAGCTGGTGATTGGGTATCCACATCACCCCGCCGGAGGTCGCAGAGGTACCGCCGTATTTGTGCGCCTTCTCCACGATCAGCACGCGCAGCCCTTTCTCGGCCGCGCGCAGCGCCGCCATCGCGCCCGCGGCGCCTGAACCGACGACCACGACGTCGAACGTCTCGCCACTACTCATGCACTGCTCCTTTACTCACGCTTTGCTCGTTCACTGTTGTCACTCCTGGGGTGGCGCCACCACCACGCGCAGGCCGTCCATGGCGTCGGTCAGGATGACCTGGCAGCCCAGACGACTGTTCTGCCGCACAATGGGCGCGACGCCATCGAGGGTCATTTCCTCCAGGACATCGGCCTCGCCGAGCACCGCCTGCCACGCCGGATCGACATAGACATGGCAGGTCGCGCAGGCGCAACCACCCCCGCACTCGCCGGGAATGCCGTCCACGTTGTTGGCAGTTGCCGTCTCCATGAGCGACCGACCGGTAGCGGCGTTCTCGACGACGACTTCGGTACCGTCGCGCTCGACGAAGATAACCTTAATCTCACTCACCGCACCGTCTCCGCGACATTCCCGACCTCGACCGCTGTCACTGCAGTGCCCGTTCGCGAGCTTCAAACAACTCCTGCAGGTGGTTCACCGGGTCGCCCGCGGTAATGCCGCCGTCGATGGGCAGCGTGACGCCGGTAATCTGCGCGGCGTTGCCCGAACAGAGGAAGAGGACCGTCTGCGCCACGTCCTCGGGACTGCCGTGACGCTTGAGCGGCTGGTTCGAATCCCAGACCGGCGCCAGCGCCTCGCGAATCCTGACCATCTGCTCCTCGGTCATGCCCGGCACGGTAAACGCGGTCAGCGGCGTGCGAATATGTCCGGGCGCCAGGCAGTTCACGCGGATACCGTACTGCGCCAGGTCGATGGCGATACACTTGCTGAAATGGATCAGCGCAGCCTTGCTCACGCGGTAGGACATCAGCGCCTGCCCCGGCAGTACGCCGGCAATCGAGGCGTTATTGAGAATGACGCCGCCGCCGTTTTCGGACATATAACGCCCGGCGGCGTGGCTGCCGGTCATCGCGCCGTACAGGTTGATGTCCAGCACCCGGTGAAAATCCGACAGGTCGTCGTCCAGGAAGCGCGGGTGCTGCGCGCCGGAAATACCGGCGTTGTTGAACAGGATATCGAGTGCGCCGAACTCGCTGACGGCGTAATCCACCAGCGCTGCGGTGGCCTCGCGGTCGGCCACGTCGGTAACCCTGAACCGCGCCGCGTCACCCAGCTCGGCAACCAGCGCCTGCCCGGTTTCCTCGTTGATATCGGCCGCGACAACACGCGCGCCCTCCTCCACAAACAGCTTCGCAGTCGCCCGCCCGATGCCGCTGCCGGCGCCGGTAATGACGGCCGCTTTTCCTGCCAGCGTATTGCCCATGTCTCTCTCCTGTAACGGTGACGCTAGCGTTTGCTGAAACTCAGCGGCAGCGACTCGATTGACCGCGTGGCGATGGTCGGCAGGTAGCGAATCTCCTCAACCGGGATTTCCAGCCGGATGTCCTTGAGGCGCCGCACGAACTCGCGCGCCGCAACCTTGATTTCCATCCGCGCCAGCGCCAGACCGACGCAGCGGTGCACACCGCCGCCGAAGGCGACGAGGCGCACGATGTTCTTGCGCTCCAGGTCGAACTTGCGCGGACACTCGAACACCGTCTCGTCATCGTTGCCCGAGGCGTACAGGTTGAGCATGTGCGCGCCCTTGGGCAGGGTCACCCCGCCCAGTTCGACCTCGCGCGTGGTCATGCGCGACAGGCCGCGAACAGGCGGCTCGAGGCGCAGCAATTCCTCGACGAACCGCGTCATGTAGCGCTCGTCGTCCAGGTTCGCGTGCACTTGTTCGGCCAGGTCCGGCTGGGTCGCCAGGATATACAGCAGGTTACCCAGGCCGGTCGCGGTGGTCTCGTTGCCGGCGATCAGCAGCGCGCGCGCCAGCGAGACAACCTCCTTGAAGGTCAGCGTGGGGTTTTCCTCGTCTTCAGTACGAGCGTGCACGAGATCGGACAGCATGTCGTCGCGCGGCGTTTTTTCCCGGTCGCGGACATTGGCGATCAGGTAATTCTGCAGATCGCAGATTTCCCGGGCGTTGTCGCGCATCTGCTCGCGATCCTGCATACGACCGATCTGCGAGGTCACCGCGAGCGACCAACGCTGGATTTGTTGCGGGTCGTAATCTTTCAGGCCAAGCTGCTTGCAGATAATCTCGATCGTCATGGGCACCGCAAAGTCCTGCACACCATCGGCCTTGCCCTTGTCGGCGAACCGGTCGATCAGGTCGCCCACGACGATGGCGATCTCCGGCTCCAGCGCTTTTACGCGGTGGGCGGTGAACGCGCCTTCCATGAGCTTGCGAATGCGGGTGTGCTCGGGCGGGTCAGTCATGATCGCATCGGGGAAGAACCCGCCGCCGTCGCGCTCGAGAATTTCCTTGAACTCGTCGATGAAACCCTTGGCGTACTGTTCCTTGTAACCGGCCTCGACCGAAAACGTGATGGGGTCGGCGAGCACGGTTTGCAGATCCTCGTAGCGCGACACCAGCCACATATCCAGGCCCTCGTCGTAATGCACCGGCTGTTCGTGGCGCATCGTCCAGTAGTACTCGTTGGGACGGGCAAGGATCGCCGGGTCCTGTAGCGAAGTGCTGGCAAGGTCCACCTCGTGGCCCGCCACCGGACAACTGTCCATGGCCTGGGTTTGCTGACTGTCACTCATCTGTTGTTCCCTCGTCGTTCCTGTCATCGATTAGTACTGGTGGAGACTTCGCCATCGCGCGTCGCCAGGTAGAGCGACGTCGAGCCGGAGCGGCTCCTGGCGTTACCCGCCGTGCGCTGCTGGCAGGCATTGCGGTACTCGCGCGGACCCACGTTGTACACCCGCTTGAACATCCGGCTGAAATGCGCCGCGCTCTTGAACCCGACGCGAAACGCGATCTCGGCGATGGAGACATCCTCCGCTGTCGTCCTGGCCAGCCAGCCCTCGGCGGCCTTGACCCGCGCGCCCCAGACCAGTTCGGAGAACGGTGTACCATTCTCCCGCAATAGCGTCGACAGGTATCGCGCCGAGATACCGCTGCCGCGTGCCACTTTGGCGGCGCTCAGGCCGGGGTCGCACAGGTGCACATCGATATAGCGCAACACCTCACGCAAACGTTCTTCACGCAACGAAAGGCGCACCTGCAGGCACTCGGCGCGCTGGCCCAGCGCATCGGCCGCTACCGACAGCGCCGCATCCAGCAGTTTTTGCTGATTGTATTCCGAGACAGCATCGCCGCTGTCAAACAGCTGGGCCAGCACCGCGCGCGCCACTCCGGGCGCAGGTTCGCGGCCGGGCACCAGCGCCGCCGTTTTCAATTCCCGCGGCTGCAGCGCACGAAAGACGTGGGAGGGCACGATCACGTGCAGGACCTCGAACCGCCCACCCGGCGCGGGCGTGCACTCCATGGTGAACGGCTGCATCGACCGCGTCGCCACGAAATCGCCCTCCCCCGCGGCAACTGTCCCGCCGGACCAGGTGATCGACAGCGCGCCGTGCTGGACGAACCAGAGCACGGTGACGTCGGTGGCATCCTCGCGAATATGCGCCCAGGCGCGCTGGAAATGCAGCCGGTTCCTGGAGCACAGCAGGATAATCGAGGCGGCGCCAACGCATTGCTTGCGCGCGGTGACTTCCACGGTGGAGCCACCCTCGATGCGGTAGTCGCCCAGGTAGTACTCCTGTTCGCGCTCACCGCGGTAGCCGTCCTGGCACTGCCGGTAGTTGCGCTCGTCGAACGTAAACAGTGTTTCAGTCATGATGGTTCCTCCTGTCGCAATTGCGCGCCGGCCTCAGCGGGTCACGCCCTTGTCCGCCAGTGCCTGCTGCGCCTCGTCAGATAACCCCAGGACATCGCGCAGCACCTGCGCCGTGTGCTCGCCCAGGTCCGGCGCGGCCCGCTCGATCGGGGCCTCGCGATCCATGGTCCAGCCGGGCCCTGTCGTGGTGCGCTCAGCGCCGTCCCTGCCGGTCACCGCGCGATAAAAACCGCGCCCCCAAAGCGTCGCGTCGGCGATCAGGTCGAGGGATGTCTGGCTCTTGCTCGCCGCCACACCGGCGCCCTGCAACGTGGCCGCCAGTTCCGCCGCGTCGCGCCCAACAGTCCACTGCGCGATGAGTGTATCGAGTGCTTCCTCGCGTGCGCGACGCCCGGCAAGATCCGCCAACGTGGCATCTGCAGCGAGATCGTCGCGGCCCATACACGCGGCCAGCGCTTCCCAGGCGGCATCGTCGGCCACAGCGATGCTCAGCCACTCGCCACCCGCACAGGGATAAACACCGTGCGGCACCCTGTCCGGGTGCCGATTGCCGGCACAGGCCGGCAGCGTCCCGTTGAGGGCGTAGTCCATCATCACGTCGCCGACCATGGTGGTCATGCTCTCCACCGCAGAGACATCAACCAGCTGCCCGCGCCCGGTGGCCCGCGCATGGCGCAGCGCCACCAGCCCGGCGAACGCCGCCAGCGTGCCGAAGGTGGAATCGGCGTAGCGGATATTGATCCCGCTGGGCGATTCACCAGCGTAACCCACCAGCGAGGTCAGTCCCCCCAGGGCGAGGAAACACGGCGCATAACCGGTCTGGTATGCCAATGGGCCGTCGTTGCCGTACATGCCCATCGCCACGTACACGATGCGGGGATTGACCGACTGCAGTGTCTCGTAATCCAGCCCGAGACGGCTGGTAGCGCCGGGGCGCAGGTTTTCGATCACCATGTCGGACTCACGCACCAGGTCGAGCAGCAGCGCGATGCCCTCTTCGCTCTTCATGTTGATCTGCACGCTGAGCTTCTGCGGGTTCACCGCGTGGAAGCCCGGCGCGCGGTTGATGTCGTCGACGCCGAACACGCGGGTGACGTCCAGCGACCCCTCGCTCTCGATGCGGATGACCTCGGCGCCCAGATACGCCAGTAACTTGCCGACATAGGGACCGGCCCAGACCTTGGTCAACTCCACCACCCGCACACCGGCGAGCGGACCGGCGCCGGGTTCAGCAGCGAGCGTATCGCTCGACGCCGGCCGCGGTGTTTGCAGCAGGCGCAGGACCTCCTCCGTGTGTTCGCCCAGCAGCGGCGCCGGACGCTCGATTTTCGCGGGGGTTTCACCCATCTTGTAAGGCACCGTCGGGTAGCGCGCGGCGCCCTGCACCGGGTGCGTCACCTCGGTGAAGTACGCGCGGTGCTGGTATTGCGGCGAGGCCTGCAGGTCACTGGCATCGTTGACCGGGACCAGGGTCAGCCCCAGCGCCTGTGCCGCGGCGGCCGCCTCGTGTTTATCCTGGGTGAGCAGCCACTGGGCGATACCCTGTCGGGCGCGCGCCACGCGCTCGGCCGTGCAGTCGCGCTCGAGCCAATTGTCCGGAAACTCGCGCATCCACTGCGGGTCGCCGAGAATTTCGCGCAGCGCTTCCCAGTGCGCCGGGGCGGACATCCAGATATAGGCGTATCCCTCGCGACAGGGAAAGATGCCAGCGGGGCCGGACAGGTCGTAGGCAGAGCGATCGGCGCTGACCGCCATCTCGCCGGTCACCATCTGTGCCAGGACGTAGTCAGCTCGCGACGCCAATACAGCCTGTCCCGACACGTCGATGTAGCGGCCGGGACCACCTGCGCCTCGCTCGAACAGCGCCGCTGCAATGCACAGCGCGCCCTCGAGCCCGGTCTCGTAACTGGGCAAAAAGCGTCCGGCACCGCTCAGGGGCGGCTGGTCGGGGTCGGCACCACTGGGCGTGTGGTAGCCCCAGCCGCTGGCGTGAAACACCGTGCTGTCTACAGCCGCGCGGTTGCGCTCCGGTGCCATCGCGCCGAAGGGACTGAGCGTGCAGACCACCAGGTGCGGGTAGTCGGCCGCCAGCGTTGCGGTATCGAGCCCGTGTTGGCGCAGCCAGCCATCCTCGTGATCGTCGATCACCACGTCGACGCTGCCGAGCAGGTCGGTGAGCGCCACGTCGGCTTCCTCCCCGGCCCTGGACAGGGTCAGCGCTGCAGAGCGCTTGTTGGTATTGAGCCAGGCGAACAAGCCGCTGCGCTCGGGGTCGTCCCCACGCGGCGCGAAGGGCCCGATGTAACGGGTCGGGCTGCCCTGCCCGGGCGTTTCGACTTTCATCACCTGCGCGCCGAAATCCGCTAGCAGCCGACCGCAGAATTCGCCGGCCACCCCCTGCGCCAGTTCCAGTACGCGAACGCCGTTCAGGGCGCTCATTGGCCGCCTCCCTGCTCGCCGAACAGTAGCTGGTAGTCGCCGGCGTCGTCGATGCGGGCGCGCCAGCCCGGGCTGACCACGATCGTGGTGAAGGTCTCCTCAATAATCGCGGGGCCGGTCACCTCGCTACCGGCCACAAGGTCGGCGCCATGGAACACGTCGGTGTCCTCAAACCCGTTACCGAGATTGGCGCGCCGGCTGCCCGCCGGTTGCACGGCGCGCGTCGGCGCGGTGAAGCCGTGCCCGACCGCCGGCGACGGCGTCGCAAATGAGGCCTCCAATCGCACACCGGTAATCTCGGGCATCTCGTCTGCGCGTACATGGCCGTACTGCGCCAGGTGCCGCTCGTTAAAGGCCGCCCGGGCCCGCTCGCCGATCGACGCATCGACGAAGGACAAATCCTCCAGGCCGCGGGTTTCCTGCGCAGGAAATGTCAGCACCCAGTTCTGGCCGGGATAGCGCATGTTCAGCTGGAAACTGGCGGTGACCTCGGCGGGATCAAAGCCGGCGCGTTTGAAATAGCCGGCTGCGCGCTCGGCCAGTTCGCCCCACAGCGCGGCCAGGCGCGCCGGGTCGGCCGCGACCGCCGGGGTGATATAGGAGCGCTCCTCGTCGATCCGCGGATCGGCGATCAGGGTACCCAGCGCCGAGAACGTCGGTGAAGCACGCGGCACCAGCACGCGCTGGATGCCCAGTTCCTGCGCCTGCCGCGCCGCGAAGGCCGGACCGTTGCCGCCGTAGGCCAGCATGCAGGTTTCGGCCGGGTTCACGCCCTTGCCGGCGGTAATGCGGCGCACACCCTGGGTCATGTTCGCGTTGACCACGCGCCAGCAGTCAAAAGCCGCATCCTCGGCGCTGTAGCCCATGGCCTCACCGAGGGCCTCGAAGGCCTCGTCCACGCCGTCGCGCGTGAGGGAAAAACTGCCCCCGGCAAAATCCGACTCGGCGGACAGGATGCCGAGCATCAACAGTGCATCGGTGATCGTCGGCTGCGTGCCGCCACGGCCGTAACAGATCGGCCCCGGATCGGAGCCGGCCGATGCCGGGCCCACCTCGATCTCGCCGCGATTGGCTCGGCAGATCGAACCGCCGCCCGCACCGAGCGTTTCCACCTGCACCATCGGCACGCCCACCAGGTAGCGGTGGTGCATGTTCCAGCCGGCCACCGCCGGTGCGGCACCGCCCAGCACCATGGAAATATCGTAGGACGTTCCGCCCATGTCCACGCACAGGAGATTGGCGTCGCCCTTGGCGGTACCGACGTGGGCCGAGCCGATCACACCGCCCGCCGGACCGGACGCGAGCACCCTGACCGGCGAGCCCTCGATGTAGTCGACGCTCATTACGCCACCGCTGGCCTGCATCACCATCAGCTGTTTCGCGTAACCGGCCTCGCGCACGCGCGTCACCAGGCGCTCCAGATACGACGTCACCCGCGGGGCGACATAGGCATTGACCACGGTGGTACTGGTGCGGTCGTACTCCGGCGCACGCGGCAACACGCGGTGCGAGGCGCTGATGTGCACCCCGGGCAATTCCTCGGCAACGATTTCCATCACGCGCTGCTCGTGGGCCGGGTTGACGAAGGAGAACAGCAGCGAAATCGCCACCGACTCCACGCCCTGGGCTGCCAGGCGGCGACACTGCGCGCGCACCGCGTCTTCATCCAGCGGCCGGTGCACCGACCCGTCGTGGAGCACGCGCTCGGGCACGGTGAGACGGCGCCGGCGCGGTGTGATCTGCTGCGGCGGTTCCAGACGCACGTCCCAGATGTTTTCCTTGAAGCCGCGCCGGTACTCCATCTCGTCGCGAAAGCCCTCGGTCGTGAGCAAGCCGGTGACCGCGCCGTTCATCTCGATCAGCGTGTTGTCCGCCACGGTGGTGCCGTGCACGATGGCGTCCACGCGCCCGAGGAAGTCGCCCAGCGCCAGACCCTCCTGCTGCGCCAGGGTCTGCAGGCCCTCGATCACGCCCCGGGAGCGGTCTTGCGTGGTGCTCGGGGTCTTGTGCCGCGCGAGCTCGCCGGCGCGGGGCCCGTCGCCGCGCAGGAGCG
>CAYGOX010000044.1:0-7574 GCA_964351485.1 uncultured Halioglobus sp. | reverse complement strand
CACCACGGTGGTGCCGTGCACGATGGCGTCGCAGCGCGCCAGGAAATCCGCCAGCGACAGGTTTTCCATGGCGGCGAGTTTCTCCAGCCCCTGCATCACGCCGATCGAACGGTCCTGCGGCGTGCTGAGATTTTTATACAGCCGGACTTCGTCGCCCGACAGCATCGCAAAATCGGTGAAGGTACCGCCGATGTCTATTCCCACGCGGTAACTCATGCGCTGCGCTCCGCGGCCAGTTCGGCGCGCTGCGCGGCGGTCGCCTCGGCGTCGACGACCAGGTCGAACGCCTCCAGGGTGCCGCGCAGGACGACCCCGTAGCGCGATCGCGCGCGCTCAATGCTGACAATCTCGTCCAGTACGTCCTCGCGCACCGCCTCCGGGTCGCGCTCCAGCGGCGATTCAAAGCCCGCCCCGCCGCCGTACTGGTAGGCAATGACCGAGCCGGCCGGCAACACCTCGTTAGCCGACAGTTCCACGCGGTACTCCTCGGGCGTACCCACCTTGAAGCGGTTGGAATACGGGCTCGCATCGTCGCCGCCGCACATGCCGCGCAGCGGGTGCCGCGACGTAACCATCCACGCCATCGCGGTGGCCGGTTCCAGCACCTGCTTCACGTTGAGGCTGCCCGGCTGGCCGCGCCAGCGTCCGGCGCCCTCGGAATCGAGCGTCATTTCGCGGCTGACGTTGACCACCGGGAATCGGCTCTCGGCGTCCTCGACCTGGGCCAGCAACAGATTACCCAGACTCACCGGGCAGGTGCCCCAGCCGTCCATGCCCTCAACCGCAGACGTGTCGCAACTGCGCGAGTCGACACCCTGGTCCATCCACATGCGTCCCTGTTCGTCGAAGCCGATGACGGAGTTGGGCATGCCCATCTTGTAGACCTGCGGCGCGGACCGTTCCGGCACGATCGCCGACAGTGCGATGCACACCGCCTCGGTAATTTCACAGGCCGGGTGAAACGAGCCCAGTGCCGCGGGCTTGTTCGGCGGCGGGTGCGCGATGGTGCCCTCGGGTATCAACATCTCGACGGCGTCGAAAAAGCCCTCGTTTTTCACAATCCCCGGATCCATCGCCGCCACCACCTGGGTCATGATGTAGCTGCGGCTGTTGCCAAAGGTATTCCAGACACCGACCAGGTCGGGGCGATCGTCGGTGCCGGCCAGATCAACAGTGAGCTGGTCGCCGTCGACCGTACAGGTGACGCACACGCGCACATCCTGCGCACTGCCCACGGTGTCGTGATCGATGAACACCTCGGCCGGGTATTGCCCGTCGGGCCAGCCGCTGACCACCTCGCGCACGCGCGCCTCGGTGTGCGCGATGCTGTAGTTGATCGTGGCCTTGACCTGTTCGGCGCCGCGCGTGCGCACCAGCGCCTCCAGCAGGCCAACCGCGTGCTGGACACCGCCGATCATCGCCGCGAGGTCACCCGCAATGGTGGGAAACCGGTTGTTGCGCACAATGAGGTCGAACACGTCCTGGCGCAGCTGCCCGCGATGGACCAGCTTCAGGCAGGGAAACGCCAGGCCCTCGGTGAAAATATCCGTCGCCTCCAGGGTAAAACCGCCCGGGTCCTTGCCCCCGGTATCGCCCTGGTGCGCCTGCAGGCACTGCACCATGATCAGTTCACCGGCGTCGTCGTACACCGGCGCGTACACGTTGTAGTCCGGCAGGTGGCCGCCACCGGCATCGGGGTCGTTGCCCAAAAAGACATCCCCCGGTCCCCAGTCGTAATCGGCTTGGCGCATCAGCCCGTAGCGGACGGTCATGCCGGTAACGAAGGTCAGGTGCGGCGTGCCGATGGCGCCGGCGGCCAGGCGGCCGTGCGCGTCGACAATGGCCGCGTTGCGCTCGTTGGACTGGTTGATGATGGCCGAGGACGCGGCGCGCCCCAGATAGGTGGCGGCCTCGAAACAGATCGTCTCCATTCCGCCGCGGATAATACTGGCGGTCACAGGATCCACCGCGGTCGTGGTCGGCAGGGGCTCGCGCCGGGCCGCCAGTTGGCGGTTCAATTCAAAGGACATTACGCGTTTTCCACTGGATACATTTGGCGAAACCGTTTTGCGCAAACGGTCGTCACGCTCACGGCTTGTTGCGCCCCGAGCGGCTCAGGCGCCACTCCGGCGGGTAGTTCATGTCGTTGTTCTTGACGACCTCGTTGAGTCCCTCGCCGAACACGCCATCGCCCAACTGCACATCGCGCACGCGATCGTTCTGCATCAGCGGCAGCATGCCTTCGAGCCAGCCGTTGAGCACACTGCCCATGTACTCACCGCGATACTGCTTGTACAGCTCGATAAATGTTTTCTGGGCCTGCACGGTGTCGGTCGGCCGCGTCTGCGCACAGGCGCGTGCGTACTTGTCGGTCTCGGCCTCGAGACTGTCGCGCGGCACCACACTGTTGACGAAGTTATTGCACTCCTTCATCTCCTGCGCGGTGAAGGGCCGCCCGGTGAACAGCATCTCCTCGAACTTGCGCAGGCCCATCATCTCGATCCAGGTCCACAACCGCGGGCCCCAGCCGACATAGCGAAACGCCGGGTGACCGAACAGCGCATCGTCCGAAGCCACCACCAGGTCGCAGTCGCCGGCCTGGTAGAAGTGCCAGCCGTAGCAGTAGCCCTTCACTTCCACGATGCTGATTTTCTTGAACTCCTGCAGCGGCCGGCAGCCGGCCGGGGCCTTGGCGTAGTGGTCGGTCAGGTTGTGCAGGAAGCGGTAGGATTTTTTCGGCGGGTAGACCACGTCGGGGTCGTCAATGCCGATTTCCCAGTTCAGGTCGACGTCCTCCCCGGATTCGGACAGCATCTCGGCCTGCTCCGGCAGGTCGCCGCCGGAGCCGAAGTGCTCGCCCTCGCCACGGATAACCAGCACCTTCACGTCGTCGTCGGTGTTGGCCTTGAACACCAGGTCCGCGTAGAGCTGGCGCATACCCGCGGTCATCGCGTTCTGCGCCTCGGGGCGGTCGAAGGTCAGGTAGGCGATCTTGTTCTCCCGATCCTTGTCGTAGCGGATGTACTGCTTCGCCTCTTCTTTCAACACCTTGTAGTCTTTCATGCCGCCGGGGCCTCGCTGGTTCAATCGATGGACTAAAGTGGCCCGAAACTAGGCACAACGCGCCCGTTCTTCCAGCACATTTGGTGTGGTACCTTTGACAGTTCACGCAAGCCGTTGAGGCCGGGCGCCGCCAGGTGTCTACGCCAGGACTCTATGCCAATGAAAAATAACTACTTTTTTACGCTTGAGGGCCCGCTGGATTCCCTCCCCGCCAGGCGCCAGATGCGCACGGCGAACCTCGCCGGTTTCGCGCCGCTGGTGCGCGAACTGGGCGCGGACCCCACCGCCCTGCTGGAGCGCCACGAGATCGACCCGGCCTCGCTGCGCAACCCCGACCGTTTCATCGACTGCAAGACCCTGGTCGATCTGTTCGAGGATTCCAGCAATGCGGTGAACGACCCCCTGTTCGGACTGCACCTGGCGCAGGTGCAGGACCCGGAGGTCTTCGGCTGCATCACCACGCTGTGCCGCGCCGCGCCGACGGTGCGCGAATCCGTGGCCAGCTTTATCGAGTACATCCCGGTCGTCCATTCGCCGGACGCCGAAATCGAGCTGGTCGAGGGTGAGGAGACCGCCGAGATCCGCTGGCAGGTCAGCACCGACCTGGGCTGCAACCAGCAGGCCAACTATGAGGCGGCGCTGCTCAACCTGAAGCTGTTGCAGGCAGTGGCCGGCGGCGGTTTCAAACCCTCCTGGGTGGAGCTGGCGGTCAAGCCCGCAGCGCGCCACGTGCCGGAATTCGAAGGCCAGTTCGGCTGCCGCCTGCAGCACGCACAGGGGCGCAGCGCGATCGCATTTCCCCGGCACACCCTGGATCGGCCGGTGGTCACCGCCAACCGCCTGGTCTACCAGTTGCTGGGCGGTTACCTGGAACAGGTCAAGCTCGCCTCGCGCACCTCCGTGGCCCAGCGCGTTGAAGATTACATTCGCGGTGCACTCTCCGGCGGCGACTGCTCCATTGAACGCTGTGCCCTGAAGCTGGGCCTGCCGGTGCGCACACTGCAATCACAGCTCGCGGATGAAAACCTGAAGTTCACCGACATTCTCGAGCAGCAGCGCTTCGCGCTGGCGCGGACCTACCTCGAGCAATCGCACATCCCGCTGGAAAGCGTCGCCAGCCTGCTCGGCTACGCCGAACAATCCAGTTTTGCGCGCGCCTTCAAGCGCTGGAGCGGCCTGACGCCCAGGCTCTACCGGCAGGGCTGCGAGGGAGGCAAATACTGTCCCGGCGGGAACTGGCACATGACCCCGGGAGCACTTCGAGAGCCATCGGACGCCGATACCGCTGCTGGCCACTGACGCAGGCCGCGTCGCCGCCTAGACTGTAGCGACGCAAAATCGCAAAGGACTCTCTCATGGCAAACCCCTCCGACCGACCCGTTGCCCTGGTAACCGGGGCCAGCTCCGGTATTGGCGACACCACCGCCCGCGCCTTTGCCGACGCAGGCTATGACCTTGTCGTTGTCGCGCGGCGGCAGGAGCGCCTCGACGCGCTTGCAGAATCGCTGCAGGGTAAGGCGCGCACCGAAGTCGTTGTCGGCGACGTCACCGATCCGGCCACGTCCGAGCGCGCGGTGCAGCGCGCTATGGATGTCTTCGGCCGCCTCGACTGCCTGGTCAACAACGCAGGTTCCGGTATCTGGGCGCCGGTAGGCGACACCACCGATGAGATGCTCAACGACGTGATCGACATCAGCCTCAAGGGGCCGTTCTGGTTCTGCCGCGCGGCGGTGAAAGTAATGCAGCCGGGCGCTTCGATCATCAACATCGGCTCGGTGTTCGGCATCATGGGGGGCATGACCGGTGGCATCTACTGCGCGGTCAAGGCCGGCCTGGTCGGACTGACCCAGGCCATGGCCGCCGACTACGGCGACCAGGGGATTCGCTGCAACGTGGTCGCGCCCGGCGTCATCCGCACCGAGATGACCGACGCTGCCTGGGACGCCGAGCCGTTCCGGCGCAGCAACCACGAACAGACCCCGTTCAACCGCGAGGGCACCACGGATGACGTGGCCGCCACCGTGCTGTTCCTGGCCTCCGAGGGAGGCAGCTACATCAACGGCCAGACAATCGCGCTGGACGGCGGCTGGAGCACCACCAAATTCCTCTGTAAAGAGGCCCTGCTGAGCGAGCGCGTCGCACCCGACGCGCCCGCCTGATCTAGATCGCCCCTTCGGCCAGCTGCCGCGCCGCGTAGTCGGCGGCGCGCGCCGGGAAAGCCATATAGGTCAGCGAAGGGTTCACGCAGGAACTGGATGTCATGAACGAACCGTCCGTGACAAACAGGTTCGGCACATCGTGCGCCTGGTTGTACTTGTTCAGCACCGACTGCGCCGGGTCGTCGCCCATGCGCGCCGTACCCATCTCGTGAATCCCCTCGCCCGGTTCGCTCATGTTCGGGTTGCCCGGCATGATGTGGGCCGCACCGGCGGCCTTGAGAATGCGCTCGGCCTGCCGGCCGGCATCGCGCCGCGCATTGACCTCGTTGTCGCTCCAGGTGAAGTCGAAGGCGACCTGCGGAATACCGAAGCGGTCCGGCTGCCTGCTCAGGAAAACACGGTTTTTCTCGCGCGGCAGGCATTCGGCAAAACCTGACATGATGAAGATCCAGGGCCCGGGCCTGCGCATGGACTCCTTGTAGGCGGCGCCGATCCCCGGCTTCTTCATGCCCGACGTCCAGCCCATCCGCATCGTCATGGTCTGGAAGCCGTAGCCGCGCAGGAAGTCCGCGTCCTCATCCTGGCCGTCGAGGTTGCGAAAGCGCGGAATATAGAGGCCGGTGGGCCGGTTACCGTGATAGTCGCGATCCATGTGATCCATGAACACGCCCATACCGCTGAATCCCAGCGGATGATCCATCAGGTAACGCCCCAGCACGCCACTGCGATTGGCGAGCCCTGTGGGAAACGCTTCGCTGGTCGAGTTGAGAAGTATCTGCGTACTGGCGACCGTCGACGCGCACAGGAAAAACAGTTTCGCGCTGTAGGTACTGCGCTCGCCCGAGACACTGTCGATCACGTGCACCCTCGCAATGCGCCCGGTTTGCGGGTCGTGCTCGAGCCGCTCCACCACCGCGTTGGCCTTGAGCGTCAGGTTGCCCGTGGCGCGCGCGGCCGGCAGTGTGGAACTCTGCGAACTGAAATAACTGCCGCTGGAACAGCCGCGGTGACAGGGCCCGCAGTAGTGACAGGCGCTGCGACCGGGCAGATCCTCGGTCAGGATCGCGGTGCGCGCACTGGTCAGCGTGATGTCCGGCGCCGTCTTGGCCAGGCGCTGCTTGATGGTTGTCTCCAGCGCGTACCAGGGCATGGGCTTCTGGAATTCGCCGTCGGGCAGCTGCGGCAGTCCCTCTGCGGCGCCATTGATACCGGCGAAGCGTTCGACGTGGCTGTACCACGGCGCGATATCCTTGTAGCTGACCGGCCAGGGAATCCCGTAACCATCGGCGGCGTTGGCGCCAAAGTCCTGTTCGCTGAAGCGGTAGCTCTGCCGGCCCCACAGCAGCGAGCGACCGCCGACCACGTTGGCCCGCGCCCAGAGAAAGGGTTTGTCCTCATTCCGCACATACGGATTTTCACGATCGTTGTTCCAGAACTGGCGATTGGTCTCGGAGAACGCGTAAACCCTGCTCTGAACAGGATACTCCTTTTCGTACAGCTCGCGCGGCCGCATCCCCTGGTACGGGAGTTTCCAGTCGGGCGCGTGCTCGCCCAGGTACCCGCTGCCGTGCGCCAGCGGCTTGCCGCGCTCCAGCACCAGGACCTTCAGGCCCTTCTCGGTCAGCTCTTTCGCCGCCCAGCCCCCGGAAATGCCGGAGCCTACGACGATCGCGTCAAAATCAAACTGCCTGGTCTCAATCATCTGTCGGCCTCCGGTTATGCGAACGTGCTGGACCAGCCAGCTGCGCCGGGTTCCAGCGGCCGGTCGCCGTCAAAGTACATGGGCATCGCGTCGTAACGCAGCACCTGCGTCGCGCCCACTTCGGAGGTAAAGAAGCCGTACACGGTCAGTTCCTTGAACTGGCAGATAAAGGGCGCGTCGCTGGCGAAGTCGCCCGGCCTGCGCGCCCCGCTGTACCAGTCGGAATCCGCGGCATCGGCTTCCATCGCCTCGAGTATCTGCTGTTGCTGCGCCTGCTCCAGCGCATAAAAGGGCTTGCCGTATTGCCCGGGAATCCGCGTCTGCATGTCCGCAATGCCCGCGTCGAACCCGGCGCGCTCGTCCTCGTTGAGCCAGTCGGCCATCATCAATTCGAGATAGCGCGGCACGCCGGCGTCTATTGCTCCCGGGGTGTCCGTGCGCGGCAGGATCGTCTCGGCCATCGCCGCCACAATCTTGCGCTGCTCGGGCGTCAGGTAATCGACCTTGCCGGCCGAGTAATTGGCGTTCGCGGCGAGAAAGCGGTTTTGCTCCTCGCTCAGCGCGAACGCCAGTCTGGCGGCGCCGGTGCCACTGACCAGCACGGCAGCACATTGCAGAAATTCACGTCGATCCAAGACAGTTCTCCTCGC
>CAYGOX010000043.1:0-16726 GCA_964351485.1 uncultured Halioglobus sp. | reverse complement strand
GCGCCGCCATGTTGTGCGATATCTCTGGCAGGTGATGTTCCAGCACAGCCAGCGTACGCGGATCATCGATGAGCTCTCCCAGCGTACTGGCGCCGGTGGAAAATCCGGCGGCATCCGGCGGCGCCACGATATTCACAATCGCACGTCTGTACGAGACCAGGCCCGGCGAGCCACTATCGGCAATTTTAAGGACGACATGGATACTCGAGCCCACACCGACCCCGCGTCGGGGAATTACGAGTTCTGTCTGGTCGCCCTCCGCATCTGTCAGGCTGGCACTCGCCGAAAACATTCCCGCCTCGTGATAGATCATCCAGTGACTTCGAATTTCGTCACCATCCGGATCTTCACTGCCTTTGCTGGTAAACAGCACCGTGTCTCCCGGGCTCGCGTCCAGACGCAAGATGCCGGTTCCGGGCTGTGTATTGAGAATCGCCACCGGGTTGTGATTGGCACCGGAGAACTCGTCGGCCACACACCAGTCCATACGCGCAGCCAAATCGTGCTGAAAATCGCGCCGCCAACGCCAGATAGTGGCCTGATTGCTTGTGTATGGCACACCATCCACCTCTACCGTGTCGCGACTGAGCATATCGTCGGTCCAGATTTGACGCGTCTCACCATACGCCTGGTAGCTGACGTAGCGACCTCCCCACCCCCCATAGGCGGGACTTTCCGACCAGCCGAGGCCATTGTCGATCAGCCCCAGGTAGGACGGCGTATCGCCCTCCATGATATAGGCGACCTCGGGATACAGCGCACCGAGCGGACCATGCCCCTGCATCACGTTTTCGCGCAGCCATGAATTCTCAACAAGCTCGAAGTCCAGGCCGGGACCATTTTTGTAAAACTGGTCGCCGGCAATACCCGTCCACGTTGCACGATAGTACTCACGACCCTGGGTCGTACTCGGAGAAACGATGTAGTACAGATCGGGAAATTCGCGCCGCAACCAATGACCGGCATCGTCCTGGTCGGAAATCGTGTACACACGCAGTCGCGAAACAAAGCTGGCCAGTTCATCGGGGGAACGCGTACTGCGCACGTCATAGAGCGCCTGCGCCAGCGTGTTTGCACCACCCCAGACAGACACCCACAGCGGCCGTTCATCCGTCTTGTCGACGGCCTCAATCAGCAGCCGGGAACCGGCAGAGGATTTGCCCTCGCCCACCGCGTCCATGCCGTACTCGGGCTGACCGGTGGCGGTGACTTTCTCGAGCGCAGTCAATTCAGGAAAACCGTCGGCGTGATGTTGAAGATTCGGACGCACCTCGCCGTAGGCAGCGAGTTGCCTGCGAATCAAATCTTCGCGGGGGCCAGTGCGAAGATGCACTGATGTTGTCGCCACCAGCCCTTCCACATCGTATTCGTTGGAATACACCAGGAAGCGAACCATCGACTGCTCATCATCCGGTTCATTGGAAATATCGGTGAGCACAAAGACTCGCTCGCGTGCCTGAACTCCGGCCGCTGCCAGTGCAAGCGCGATCAGCACCGTATGCGCGAACCTACGCCAAAACCTGGAGTTCATTTTTACGACCTCTCTCCTTGATTCGTACAGACAAAAAAAGGGCGGGCATTCGCGCGCCCGCCAAGTGGACCACTACACCGCGCTCACTAGAACTTCTTGCGCAGGCCCAACTGGAACATGCGGCCAACCGTAAAGCCGTTGGCATAGCCATCGCCGTTGTCCAAACGGTTTTCCGGCGGATCATCGTCAAAGACATTGTTCACGTTCAGGGTCACAGTCAGGTCTTCACGCCAGCCACTTCCATCCACTTCATAACCGAAGTAAAGATCGATGGTATCGAAGGCGTTGATCTCGTCCTGGGGCTGGTTTGCGGCCCGGATGACATCGTAACCGTCACGATACTTCCAGGTAGCCCGTGCAGTCAGGTTGTCGACAACCACACCCACCCTGCCCTGCAGGTAATACTCCGGCTGACCGAACTCCAGGTCGTTCTCATAATCGAGACCCGGCCCAAGCTGGGTTTCACTACCCAGGCGGAAGTTACCCGAGAATCCAAGCTCAAGCGTGCCGAAATCGAGATCGGTGATGTAAGTGGCTGCAATATCCAGACCCTCGATATTGGTGTTGCCGAGGTTTGCCGTTCTGAAATCGATGATCTCAAAAACATTGGGCGCGCCAGGTTGCAGGAGCACATCCGCTTCTTCGGGGTTGATCGTTTGCGCCACGAACGCGCGGATATCATCCGCCGACGGATTCAACACATAAAACTGTGCGTAACCCGAGTTTCCGAAAAACAGGCTCGGGTCGAACACCGGTGGGCGTCCAAGTGCATCGGTAAACTCGATTTCATAGTAGGTGGCGGAGAGTTTCAGTCCGGGCAGCACCGGGGGCTCCATATCAAAACCCGCCGACCAGGTGTCAGCCTTTTGCGGCTTCAGATTCAGGTTCGCGCCCTGCAGTGCGACGGCCCAGGAACCCGGCGGCACGGTAGCCACTTCCGACGGGGGAACAATGGGCACAAAGGGAAATACCGACGTCACGGTCTGCGAACCCGCCACGAGATCCACCAGCGACGGCGCATTGAATGACTCGCCATAGTTGGCGCGGAAAGTCATCCATTCAACCGGCGAATAATCGATCGCATACTTCGGGTTGAGTGTATCGCCAAAATCACTGTAATCGTCGTAGCGTACGGCCAGCGAGATATCCAGCGAGTGAACCAGCGGCAGGGAGTTGTTCTCACCGACGATCGGTATTTGCAGCTCCGCAAATGCGGAGGAGACATCGCGGCTGGCATCCCCAGTCACCAGTCCGTCGCGGTTGGTCGACGACGCCGAGCCCTTGGTCTGCTCAAAGGTCTCGTCCAGATACTCCAGCCCGAGCGCCAGCAACACTTCGCCACTGTTCAGCTCATAGACCGGCCCGTCGAGGATCACGCGCGCCTGCAACATTTCGGATTCACTGTCACCGAGCAGCTTCCAGTCCAGTATCTCGTCCAGCAACGCTGTATTGACGGTATCGGCAATACTGTACGGGTTGATCGCATCCTGTAACGTGGTGCCACCCGAGTACTGGTTCAGCAGCGTGGCGTTGACGTCGGGCTTGTCATAATCCGTTTCACCCTCACCGTAGTTGAGCAGCGCATTGAGTGCCCAGCCACTGCCAATCTCCCACGCGAGCGTTGGAGCGATATTCCAGGCTGCAAAATCCGACTCTTCGTCCGGGCTACCCCGATAACCGCCAAAGTCGAAGGACACATTCTGAACCCCACCGCTGCCATCAATATCCATGTAGTACGGATTCGTTGCGCTGAGATTCGACAGGCCCTGCTGCGCCCCATGCGGCGACACCGTCGCCCGCTCGCTGTAAAAGGCCGTGACGCCTACCACGACATCATCACCGATATCCTGACTGTACCCGACAAAGAAGTTGTGTCGTTCCTGCTCCGGTGAAAGGACCTCGTCCTGGAGAAAGTCACAGGCGTTGACGGTGTTGGGCTGCAGCGAAGGCATCGCATAGTTCACGCCGCCAACCACGACGTTCGCGGGTGAGCAGCGACGCTCCGAACCCAGCCCATCGGTTGACCAGTTGATCCGGCGGGCCCAGTCCCGGTCGCCGCCGAGCAAATCGTCTTTATAACCGTAGCTGTAAGCACCGAAGACTGACCCGTCGTCCCACTCTGTACCCGCGAGGATTCCCAGATCATAGGTTTCGTAGTCGTCGGCAAAGCCGTAACTCATGTCGAGTTCAACACCGTCCACGCGCTTGCGCGAGATGAAGTTGATCACCCCGCCAATGGCATCGGACCCGTACGTCGCAGAACCGCCATCGGTGGCCAGTTCCACGCGCGCCAGGACGCCCGGCGGGATCATGTCCGCGTCCGGCGCCGCCTGGTCCACACCCAGCGCGGGCAACCGATGGCCGTCGAGCAAAATCAGCGTGGCGGCGCCCGTCGCCAGGGTTCCGCCTGGCAGGTTGCGCAGGTTTGGCCGCACAATCTGTATCTGCTGGGAAGCGCCCGGCGGAATAGAGGTGCGCTCATTGAAGAGATTCGTCACCTGCGGCGCGGTGGCCAGCAGGTCGTTACTGTTGACCGCTCCCGAGGCGGCAACATCCTCCGCCGAGATGCCAATGACCTGGACACCCACGGGATCGGCACCGCGAATGAAGGTACCGGTAACCAGGACCTCCTCGACACCCTGTTCAGGTGGAGCCACCTCCGCCTGTACGGCGGCTGCCATCAAGCTCATGGCGAAGCCGGCGATGGTCGAGGCACGGGAAATACCGAAGGCAGACTCACCTTTGGCGCGGGTTTTGGCTTTGCAGACTGCGGGCATGACAACTTCCTCTTTTATTTATAATTGCGCGCTTCAAGGGAGTGAACCAAAAAGACTTACACCCCCGTTGGAAACAGACTGTACACCTGTTCAGATGCCGGCGCCAGCCCCGAAAGGCCAGCGACGGCGATTGGTCAGATCACGCCTTCGGCAAGCAACTGCGCCGCGTGATTCGCAGCCCGCGCCGTCAGCGCCATGTAGGTCAGCGAGGGGTTCACGCAGGATGCCGAGGTCATGCACGAGCCATCCGTAACAAACAGGTTGGGCACATCGTGCGCCTGGTTCCAGCGGTTGAGCACAGACTCTGCCGGATCGTTGCCCATGCGCGCCGTGCCCATCTCGTGAATACCGTCGCCGCCTATGCTCTGGTTGTCGAAGGCCTGCGCATACACCGCGCCCGCCTTGCGGCACATATCCTCGGCCTGGGCCATGATGTCGGCCCGCATGTTGTTCTCGTTCTCGCGGAAACTGAAGTTGAACTTGACCTGCGGTATCCCGAAGCGATCGGTTTTTTTCGAATCCAGCACCATGTCGTTATCGGCGTAGGGCAAACATTCACCGAAGCCGGTGAGATACAGCATCCACGGTGGCGGCTCGCGCAGAGCGTGTTTGAAGTCTTTGCCAAAACCCGGCGTCTGGGCGGCCTTGGCCTGCCAGCCCGAGCGCACCGCGCCACCCTGGTAACCGTAGCCACGCAGGAAATCGGCGCCCTCGTCCTGTCCATCGATATTGCGGAACCGGGGAATGTAGATACCGTTGGGGCGGTGGCCGTAGGTCACCTTGTCCTGGTGCCCGGGCATGAAGCCCACCGCACCGGTGCCGAGGGTATGGTCCATCATGTACTTGCCGAGCACACCGCTGCGGTTGGCCAATCCGTCGGGGAAGGCCTCGGAGCGCGAGTTCAGCAGAATCTGGGTGCTGCCGACGGTTGAGGCACACAGGAAGACCATTTTGGCGGTGTAGATTGCCCCTTCGCCCGTCTGCGCATCGATAACGCGCACTCCGGTGACCCGCTTCGACGCCGGCGAATAATCCAGCCCGGCAACCACGGCATCGGACTTCAAGGTAAGGTTGCCGGTCGCGCGCGCGGCAGGCAGGGTTGAACTCTGCGAGGAGAAGTAGGCGCCCACCGAACAGCCGCGCTCACAGGGGCCACAATAGTGACAGGCGCCACGTCCGTTGTGCGGTTTGGTTAACACGGCGGCACGCCCTATGGTCACCATCCGGTCGTCGTAGTGTTCCTGCAGGCTCGCCTTGAAGTCTTTCTCGACAATGTTCATTTCCATCGGCGGAAGAAACTCGCTGTCCGGTAGCTGCGGCAGGTTCTCGGCCTGCCCGGTAATCCCGGCAAACTTCTCCACATGGCTGTACCACGGGGCAATGTCCTTGTAACGAATCGGCCAGTCGATTCCGTGTCCGTCACGCTTGTTGGCCTCGAAATCGAGATCACTCCAGCGGTAGGTTTGCCGCCCCCACAAGAGCGAGCGTCCGCCCACAACGTTGGCGCGGAACCAGTTGAACACGCCCGGCTCGTAGACGTAGGGATTGTCCTTGTCGTTATTGAAAAAGTGTCGGGTGGTCTCGTTAAAGGCGTAGACCTGGCTCTGCACTTCATACTGTTCGTCGTACAGATCGCGCAGCGGCCGACCGCGATAGCGAAACTTCCACGGCGGTGTATGTTCGGTGACGTAGTCAGCGCCGTGCCTGACCATGCGGCCACGCTCGAGCATCAGTACTTTCAGCCCTTTCTCGGTCAGTTCCTTGGCCGCCCAGCCACCGGAGATACCGGAGCCGACCACGATCGCATCAAACTGCGCAGTTGTGTCTGTCATTATGCTTGCCTCGATAATTCGTTACGCGATCAACTGGACCACGACCGGCCAACTCGGGAAAAGTCATAGGCGCCGTCGTAGTGCCCAGGCATGGGCAGATAAACCAGCTCCTGCGTGGCACCAACCTCGGACGTGTAATAGCCAAGCACCACCAGTTCCTTCAGTTTGCTGAAGAACGGCGTATTCTCGTCGATGCTCAGGTCGTAAAACTTGCCGGAGGCCGGTGGTTTGTACTCGCCTGCAAGTCGCTCCTGCTCCTGTAGCGCCGCAACGCGCAGCGCCTCATCGGCGTCGTTAAACGCAACCTGCGATTGCGCACGGCAAAAGGTATCAAGGTCCGCAAGGCCCGCAGAAAAAATGGCGCGCTCCCCGTCCCGGTACCACTCGCCGTAGATGATCTCGATAAAATCGGGCACGCCGGCGGCAACGGCCCCGGGCGTATCGGTTGGCGGAATGATCATGTCGGACAGCAGCTTGACCGTGTGACGCTGGGCGTCGGTGAAGACGCGCTTGACCGGCGCGTCACCGGCAGCGACACCACCGGCAAAGGCCCTGGACAGCGAGAGACTGGTGGCCCCAAGCCCGAGACAGGCAGTGAGTTTGAGCAGGTCGCGGCGTTGCATTATTTTGTTCTCCCCTGTGATGAGTCAGTGTCGGTGGGACGGGGTGTTACACGATCGGTTCGTCGCCTGAAATCTGGGTGCGGTACATCAGCCGCCCGCTGTCTGCATCGTAGGGCAGCGCGCGGTGCATGGTGCCGGTGTTGTCCCAGATCACCAGGTCGCCCGGCTGCCATTCATGACGATAGACAAATTCGGGGCGGGTAGCCCAGTCGCGCAGGCGCGTCAGGAGCGCCCAACCCTCGCGCAGGTCCATACCCTCGATATGCGAGGCCGTAGAACCCAGCACAAGCGACTTGCGGCCGGAGCGATGCGTCCAGACCAATGGCAGCGTGCGGGGCGGATACTCCTGCCAGCGGCACAGTTCTTCGTAGCTCGGCTCGGGCTTCACATGCCGCTGCGCCGTCTCGAACATGTGCACGACACGCAGACCCTCCAGTCCATCGCGTTCGGCATCGGAGAGGGTCTCGTAAGCAGCGTAGGTGTTACAGAATTCGGTCTGCCCGCCGCTGGCGGACAGTCGGTGTGGACGCATGACAGAGGCGTAGATCGGCGCGTCAATCATCGTGCCATCGATATGCCAGAAAAACGCGCCCTTGATGTATTCCGCCTTGGGATTTTCCAGTGGATCCATGGTGATGCGGGTCACCTGGAAATCCTGGTTGCCCGAGACCATGGTCCGGGTGAACTCGATCTGCTGCTCGTCGGTTATCGACAAGCCCCGAAAGGCCAGCACACCCCGCGCTTCCAACAGCTCACGTAGCGCAGCAGAGCACTCCCCGCGTATTAGCGCGCCGGCATCGACAGTCAGTTCGCTGCCAATATGCGGCGTTAAATCCTTGCGGCTGAGGGTCGAGGCTTCCGGTTGGCTGGCGGTGTGCATCACGTGCTCCGGTAATCCACTGACGGGGCGCAATGCCTGTATCGGCCCCGGCAACTATATCACTGAACAGGCGTTCAGGTTATAGCAGCGAGGCGATCATTCCGTCAAGCAGTGAACACGGCTATTTCGCCGCCAGCCGCTCCAGCCACCACTCCACAAACGCGATGGCGTCTTCATGGCCCAGGGAGATACCGACCCCCTCCTCCATGACCAGCGTCCTGGCAATACCAATAAGCAACACCGAGAGCGCCTCCCCGGAGGTTCCCGCGGGCACAACCGAATCCATATCCACCAGTTGCTCCAGCGCGCGCGCCCGTTGCGCCCGCGCTTCTTCGGTGGCGCGGGCGATTTCCGCACCGATGGATTTCCTGTGATTGGCCAGTGCCATGAACTCCACCGCGAGTGCGGTGCGTTCCGAGTTTCGATAGCTGTCCCAGATCACACGCAGAGCGTCTTCAGAGCTGGTAGCGCCGTCGAGCTTTTCCAGCTCCTGGGTCACGGCGCGGTGATAGACCTCAAGGAAGAGGTCATCGGTGGTCTTGAAATAGTAATGGACCAGCGGCGCCTTGAGACCGGCATCCTTGGCAACGCGGCGCGTACTGACCGCCGCGTAACCCTCTTCCAGCATCAGGCGCTCTGTTACGTCCAGAATCAGGTTGCGATTGTTCCTGGCCCTGGTGGTTTTTGCATCTTCCACAACGACTCCCGGTGATACCCGCGGTTGGGCAGTATCGACCGTACTCAGTCTTCGCCCGGCGGCGAGTCGTTGTCTCCCTCCAGCGAATCCGGCGGCGAGGCAATGAACAACTCGACGCCGGCGTCGATGTCAGACTGGTCAATACTGAATCGCACCGTAGGATACGTCACACCGGGCTTTTGCGCACTAACGTGCCACACGTGACCCAGCGGCATGTTGAGCCACACCACGCCACCGTCGACTGACGTGCTGTCCCAGGTCACGTCCGGAATCACCTGCTCGTTGAAATAGACCGGGCCGATGGCATCAGCACCGATATCCGGGCTGATCGTCATGGTGGCGCCTGGGTCGCCGTGCGGCAAGGCATCGTTGTGCATGCTGCCCCAGGATTTTCCGACGGTAACCACCATCGCATTTTCGAAGAAGTAGTTGGGATAGCCGTTCATGCGCAGCATGTTCTCGACGAAGGGGCGCATGAGAACGTTATAAAAATCCGGGTCGATGTACTGGATAGCCAGATCTGTATCGTCGACGTCGGAAATAGTGATGATATTGGTCTTCGTCGTTATCCAGCCCTCTTTGTCGTAGATAAACGAGAACTCCAGGTCCTCGCCGGTGTCCTTGACGACGTACATCGTCCACCAGCCGGTGGCATCGGTCTGTATGTTGCGCGCACGTGTCCAGGGATACTCGGCAATCCACACCGGCGTATCGGGCACGGTGGCGTGATAATCGATGTACTCGCCACTGAGGTGACGCCCGAAGTGATTGGTCTTGCCGCTGAGCTTCACGATCGTCACCGACTTGCCGTCGATCATTCCGCCCAGGCGCAGCGCCGGGTTGTCCTCGCTCCTGTCTATCATGTCCTGTATCGCGGCCGCGGAAACATCCTGGTCGGTGAATACGAGGACGTTGTTATCGAGCGTGACCAGCACGTCGGTGCCATCGTCGCAGGCCGCGAGCAGCACAGCAGCGACCATCGAAAGAGTCAGGGCGGAGATTTTTTTCAACATAGCATGCATCTAGCGCTTTCCTAGTTTACGGACATTGGTCGGTGAATAATAAGCCTCGCCTTTCGGAGGGCCGACATGGTTGAGCGGCTCGCTGTCATTAACCAGGCGAATGGTGATATAGCCGCCAGCTCGCAGTTCGTGGAACATCATAGCGCGACTGACATAGCCGGGCACATTGTATTCGTAAATAGAGTTGATCAGTACAACCTTCCACAACTCGCCCCGGCCATCGTAGTTCTCGGTCATCACGATATTCCAGGTATCTTCCTCCACGTAGAAGCGGCGTTTGCCGTAGATATGCCGCGCATCGGGCCGCAGATTGGCTTCCACAACCCAGACGCGGCGTTTCTCATAGCGCAGGTAATCCGGATTCGCGTGATAGCGCGGCAGCAGTTCGTCGTAGCTGACCCCGGGGGTATCGAACTTGTACGAATGAAACGGCACGTACAGTTCCTGCTTGCCGAGCAGCGTCCATGTGAAACGGTCCATCGCGCCGTTAAACCCCAGCGTGTCATCGACCGTGATGAAACCGCCCGGGCCGTCGGGAGTGTCGTACCCCACGGTCGGTGCGCGCCGCACGCGGCGTGATCCGGGCAGGTAACGCCAGGCCTCGCGCGCGTTGGTCACGTAGTCGTAGGGTTCGAAAATAGACGTGATGGTGCCCTTGTCACGCACCGGGCGGGACACTTCGGTCATCACATAGGCAGCCCAGATACCGAGTGTATCTTCCAGGTCACCGACCGCGTTGTCAGGGTTTGCGTAAGGGTACTCGGACGTGATCTGCGAACGACGCTCAGAGCGGGTACCGTTGTTGAATACCGCGATATCGGAGTAAGTACCCGACAGCGTGTAAAACGGCCCACTGGTACGCGCGTTCCAGATAACCTCCGCACCTGACGCCGGAATCGGAAAGGCGACCGAGCCGGTGAACCCGCGAATGCCATCCTCGCCGTTGAACAGCTCGGCGTTGGTGGCGTTGAAACGCAGTCGTTCGTAAAACAGGTCGTTGAAACGCCCGTCGCGATGCGTGGGATAGACGTGCATCTGGAAGGTCTCAGGATAAGCCTCGAAGAGCGCGCGAATACCGGGACTGAGATGCTCGGCATGATCGGCCTGGTTGCTTGCCGTGACGGTGTGGAGCACCGGGTCACTGGCATACGGATCCGGATAGGGTTCACCCGGTCCACCATAGGCCAATCCCGTCGGCAGCCCCAGCATGTTGCCGCTGTACGCGGGAATCGACCCATCGGCGTTGGCTGCCGGGTTCGCCCCAATCGGCGTCAACGAACGCCCCAGCTCAGCGGCCTGCTCGGGGGAAACCTTCGCTTCCGCCGGCGCCGTGACTACCGCCAGCGCCAGCAGGCCCGGGTGCAATACTCGCATCAGATCTCGCATACCGATCTCCTTTAAAAACTGTACTTGAGCGTTAGCGCAATGTTGTCCCTGTCGCGCAACGGATTGTCGATACCGCCACCGGTGTAGCGCGAGTAATCGAGCTGTACCGTGAGGTTGTTCAGGTAAATCCCTTTCAGGCCCAGGCCCAGCAAACGCGACTGGTCGTACACCTGTAATTCGCGAAGCAGTCCGTCCACATCGTGTTTGAAATACAGCGGTATCTTGAGATCCCATCCCGGCAGGACATTGAGCTGGGAAAACTCCGACAGGATCGAATACCCCCAGGCGCTGTCATCCCCGCGCAGCTGGTCGGCATCAGCACTGGTTACCGTGGCGTAGAACACCTCGAATACGATGTTCGCATCGTCGTAAAACAAGGCCGGACCCAGCACGTGGGAGCCACCGACCTGCGCCTTGAGCAGGTTTTCCCGCTGCGGATCACCGGCGGCGTCGACCATCGGCGTCCCGTCGAGGAACGACAGTTCGCCCTGCAGGTTGGTTTCGCCCACCACAGTGGTAAAGCTCACACCGGTGGCGCTGATCTCTTCGAAATACTGCAACCGGTAGTCGACCGGCACCGGCTGCGGCGAACCGGGCACGTCGATATAGCTCAACGCAAAGGAGGGTTTCTTATCGTGTCCGATCACGTGGTACACGCCGATGTCGGAACTGTTATCCGTCAGGTAGTGGAAGCCCACGCCCCACTGGCCGCTGTCGGACGGGTTGTCGTCGGCCACCCGGGGAACACCGCGAATATTGAAGGCATTGCCGCGAATCGCCTCGGGAACCAGTTCGCCGCCCGGTGTGGGTATGAGAAAGGACGTGGCACCGGGGCCTACCTGGTCGGTGTAGGAAAAGTAGCTGCCCACGCCGTTGAGATCGTTCTGTAACCACTCGTACTGGTAGTACGTTTCAAAGGCGAGATTGTCCGCGATATCGACCTGCAGGTAGATTGCGCCGGTGGGCAGGAAGATTTCCTTTACCTCGACGCCCGGCACATTGGCCGCCTGCGCATCGGCACGATTCTGGATGCTGTTTACGCCCTGGTAAAACGTCGATTCGCCCCAGTTGATAACCTGCCGGCCCACACGCAGTTCAATCAGTCGCGATCCGGGCAGCTCCCAGGTGCCGTACACGAACGCATCCAGCAACTCAATCCTGTCGCCGTGATGGTTGCGCGTACTGGCGGGAAATTCACCGGCAACAGCGGAGCCGCCATAGAGCGTGGCGCTGTTGTAGCCCGGCGTGCCCGCCGCGCCCAGATCGGTGTCATTATCGCGATAGACCCGGTCTTAGAACGAACGCGCCCTGAAAAAGGCCCCGGAGGCTTCCCAGCACAGGGCGGCATCCACCAGGAAGCTGTAGCGGTTGGATATCAGCCCGGTGTCAAAATTGTTGTT
The DNA here is from genome assembly GCA_964351485.1 of uncultured Halioglobus sp. Lineage (GTDB taxonomy): Bacteria > Pseudomonadota > Gammaproteobacteria > Pseudomonadales > Halieaceae > Marimicrobium. Next base: position 4,578 of record CAYGOX010000043.1, on the reverse strand, counting down.
GCCGTCGTCGCTGTTGAGCAGCAATGTCTGGTCCTGGGAAAACTCCGGCCGCGTCAGTGGCAACAGCGGATCGTCCAGCAGCGCCGCGCGAAACGCGTTGCCGGTCAGGCCATCATCCCTGTCCTCAATGCGCCACTGCGCGCCGACCGTCAGCGTTGAATCGAGCGACAGCGATACGCCGTTGTCGAACTCGAAGTCGAGCGCCGCGGTTCCCAGCGGCGCAAGTAATACCAGTGGAAGCAGTCGTTTCATGCCGATACCCCCTTTTTTTCCGGGAGGAGACACGCCAGCGCCGGCAGCAGCGTGAGCGCGCCCACCATGTTGAACAGAAACAGGAATGTGAGGAGTTTGCCCATGTCGGCCTGGAACTTGATCGGTGAAAAGCTCCAGGTCGCGACGCCGATCGCCAGGGTCACGCCGGTGAAGGCCACAGCCTTGCCAGTCGAATACAGCGTGCTGCGGTAGGCTTCGTACAGGGGCAGGCCCTGCTTGAGAAAAATCGACAGGCGGGCAAACACGTAGATGCCGTAGTCCACGCCCACTCCGACGCCCAGGGCAATCACCGGCAGCGTGGCGACCTTGACGCCGATACCCAGCGTCGCCATCAGCGCCTGGCACAGGATTGAGGTCAACGCCAGCGGCAGGATTATGCACAGCACGGCGCGCAGGCTGCCAAAGCTCAGGAACACCAGCACCGCCACGACCGAGTACACCAGATACAGCATGCGCAATCTGGATCGCTCAATCTCCTGGTTGGTCGCCGCCTCGATACCGGCACTGCCCGCGGCGGGCACAAACCGGATCGCGTCCGAATCGTGCTCACGCGCGAACTCCTCGACCATGGCCATGACCCGCTTCAGGGTCGCAGCGCGGTGATCCGCGAGGAACGCGATCACCGGCGAGAGGCTGCAGTCGGTGTTCATGAGTTGCGGCGGCACCTGGCTGAACGTGGAATCAAGCGCGCGCTGGTTGCGCGAGATCGTGGCCCACTTCAGGCTGCCTTCGTTGTAACCGCTGAGCACCAGGCGCGACACTTTCGCCGAGCCCATGGTCGACTCCACACCGGGCACATTCTCCAGCTGCCACATGAACTGGTCCATCAGCGCCATGTTGGCGTAGGTCGAGCACTGCTCCGGTGGTGTTTCCACCATGATCACCAGCACATCCGAGCTGGTGCCGTAATGCGCGTTCACATAGGCACTGTCGAGGTTGTAGCGTGAGTCCGGGCGCAGTTCCGGCGCGCCGGCGTCCAGGTCGCCTATCTGGATTCCCTGGGCCTGGTAGTAACCCGCCGCCGCCAGCACAACCGCGACACCGACAATCACACCTGCACCCCTGCGGGTGGCGCATTCGGCCAGTACATCCCAGTACAGCGCGCGCCGCTCCGGACCGGCGCGCATACGCGCGATACTGCGTGGCTCCAGGCGAACATAGGACATCACCAGCGGCAGCAGCATGAGGTTGGTCAGGATCACCACCGCGACACCCAGGCTAGCAGCGATACCCAGGTCGCGAATTACCTGGATCGGAATCAGCCACATGGTGATAAAGCCCGCCGCGTCGGATACCAGTGCCGTGGTTCCCGGTATGTAGAGGCTGCGAAATGCCAGTCGCGAAGCCTGCTCGCTGTCGATACCCTCGGTCGATGCCAGGGCAATGCCGTTGACGATCTGTACGCCGTGGCTGACGCCGATGGCGAACACCAGAAAGGGAACGAGGATCGAGTAGGCATTGAGCCCGTAGCCGAACACGCGCAGCAGCCCCAGCTGCCAGACCACCGCGATCAGCGAGCACACCAGGGCCACGCAGGTCGCTACTGCACTGCGCGAATAGAAGTACAGCAACGCCGCGGTAACCAGCAACGTGACTGCGGCAAACAGCACAATGGAGCGTATGCCTTCGAGGAGATCGCCCACCATCTTGGCGAATCCGACGATTCTCACCGTGACGGCGTCGGACTGGTAGCGCTCTCGAATCAATGTTTCCAGTTGCTCGGAAAAAGCCGCGTAGTCCAGTGGCTCACCGGTTTTCGGATCGCGGTCAAACAGCGGAGCCTCGACGATGCTTGAGCGGAAGTCATCGGCCACCAGTCGGCCCAGCTCTCCCGAGCGCAGTATGTTGGCGCGCAGCCGCTCCATGGCGGCGGGACTGCCGTCATACTGCGCGTCGATCACCTTGTCGCCCTCGAACCCCTCTTCGGTGACTTCCATCCAGCGGACGCTCGGCGTCCACAACGATCGCATACGGTTGCGGTCGATACCGGGCAGGTAGAACAGCTCGTCCGTCACCTGCCGGACGGTCTCGAGGTACTGCGCGTCAAAAATATCGCCGCGTTTGTTTTCCACCACCACCTGGATGGTGGTGCCCGCAGCGCCCAGGTCATTGATGTGCCGCATCATCGCCTGGATATAGGGGTGCTCCTGGGGAATCATTTTTTCGAAGCTGGCATCGGGCTGCAGCTTCGTCGCCTGCCAGCCGAGCAAGCCGGTAATCACCGCGAACACCAGGAGCCAGACGCCGCGCTGTGAAAAGATGAATCGCTCGATGAGCGGTATCTCCTGCCCCCAGCGATAGGTCTGCAAGGTTTCCTGACTCATGGTTCGGTACCAAAAGGACAGGCGCGGTGTACGCCGCCCTGCCCCACGAGGAAAGCTTCGTCATCGCGCGTCGCCACCGCGCTGAGGCTCAAGCGCGTGCCGGACTGTACCGCGGTGAGCGTCTGCGCCCCGTCCCTGCTGACCAGCATCGTTCCCACCCCACCCGCCAACAGCAGGAACCGGTCGTTGAGGAACGCGCCGCCCGCCAGTGTTCTGTCGGTGGGCACATTGATCGGCTGCCAGCTGTCGCCGCTGTCATCGCTACGGTAAGCGTGGCCGCGCAGTCCGAATACGACCAGCCGGCCGGTATCAGGTGCACGAACAATGCCGAACCAGGAACCGTGGTAAGGACTGGGCAGCGACTCCCACTGTCCGCCGCCATCGCGGCTGCGAAACAGCAGTCCGCCCTCTGCCGCGATCCAGAGGTTGCCGGCCTCATCGCCGGTGATGGCATTGAGGTGATACTCGTCGGGATTGTCCAGGGCGTTACCCAGCGGGGTCCACGTCACCCCACCGTCCTCGGTACGCAGCAGGGTGTTGAATGCACCGATGGCGACACCGCGCAGTTTGTCTGTGAAATACACGTCAAACAGCGGCGGTGCGTGCACGGGCTCTGCGACGCGTTCCAGCGCGATTTCGAGTTCATATTCGTACTCTTCCAGCGACGCCTGAATGGCCTGTCGGCTGGCACGGCTGTCGGCCTGCAGCAGCGCCTCCTGTGCATCGGCCAGCGCCGACCGGGCAGCCGTCACCGCGCCGGCATTGATCGCAGCCTGGTCGTCCAGTCCGTTGCGCAGGATCGTCCAGCGTCTGCCGCCGTCGACGGTACCCAGAATCAGCCCGTCGTGACCCACGGCCCAGCCGCGTTCAGGGGTGGCGAAATGGACCGCTGTCAGCATGCGACGGGTAGGCACCTCCGCCTGCTGCCAGTCCTGCCCCACCGTCTCGCTGTAGAGGATGTGCCCGTAGTCGCCCACGGCAACCAGCTTCTCGCCGACCCGGACAATATCCAGGAGCAGGGCCTCACTCGCTCTCGGGGATGGGATGGCAGCGTCTGGGCTGGCCAGCACCGGCGCCGCGGCTGACAGCCACAGCGCGAACAGTGATAGTGCAATGCCAGGCACCCGGCTGTCGGTCGTCGTCATGTGAAACACACTCGTTATTCTTGACCTTTGAAGGCGTCGTTCATCCACGATGCGCCTGTTATCGAGTATGACCCGCCCGGCGAAGCTGTAAACGCCGCCAGGGCGCGTGCCTGGCACTACCGGCTGCGGACATGATGCAGCTCAAGATTTTTTGTGCCCCGCGCCTTCACGGGGCCAATTTCAGCTGCCGATCCCGATGGTATTGTTGCCAATTGCAATTGCCGCACGCTCAACGTAGAGTGCGCCTCGCCCGCTTATGCGGCCCGCGATTCCCTGTACCACGACCCCACCGGGTCGCGGACAGCGCGCCAGAAACACCCCGAAGGAACACTATGACGTTTAATGAACTTGGGCTGATCGAGCCCATTACCCGGGCCGTGGCGACCAAGGGCTATACATCGCCCTCCCCGATCCAGGCCAAGGCTATTCCGGTCGTGCTCAAGGGCAGCGACCTGATGGCGTCAGCGCAAACCGGCACCGGGAAAACCGCCGCGTTTGTCCTGCCGCTGTTGCAGCTGCTGGTGGACGCACCACGTCCCGCCGCAAAACAGGTGCGTGCGCTTATCGTCACCCCAACCCGCGAACTCGCCGCTCAGGTGCAGGCCAACATCACCGACTACAGCGTCAATACGCGCCTCTCCAGCCTGGTCGTATTTGGCGGTGTGAACATCGGTCCGCAGATCAGCAAACTGCGGCGCGGGGTAGATATCCTGGTCGCGACGCCGGGCCGCCTGCTCGACCTGCACGGCCAGGGCGCGGTGCACCTGGACCAGGTGGAGATACTTGTACTGGATGAAGCCGACCGCATGCTGGACATGGGCTTCATTCACGATATG
>CAYGOX010000042.1:803-16986 GCA_964351485.1 uncultured Halioglobus sp. | reverse complement strand
GCCCCAAGGGCATTGGCGTGCTGTACGTGAGACGCAAGCCGCGTGTGCGCCTGGAGGCGCAGATGCACGGCGGCGGCCACGAGCGCGGCATGCGCTCCGGAACCCTCGCCACGCACCAGATCGTGGGCATGGGCGAGGCCGCGCAAATCGCGCGGGAGGGCATGGCGGACGAGGCCGTGCGCTTGCGGGCGCTGCGCCAGCGCTTCTGGGACGCCATCAAGGATATCGAAGAGGTCCACATCAACGGTGACATGGAACAGCGACTGCCCGGTGCGATCAATATCAGCATCGCGTTTGTCGAGGGTGAATCCCTGATCATGTCCCTGAAGGATCTTGCAGTTTCAAGTGGCTCGGCCTGTACCTCGGCCAGCCTGGAGCCGTCCTACGTGCTGCGCGCATTGGGGCTGAACGACGAACTGGCACACAGTTCACTGCGTTTCAGTTTTGGCCGGTTCACGACCGAAGAGGATGTTGACGTGGCGGTGGCGCAGTTGCGCGAAGCCGTCGACAAGCTACGTGAATTGTCCCCCCTGTGGGACATGTATCAGGATGGCATCGATCTCGACAGTATTGAGTGGGCTCCCCACTAGAGTTTCTCGCGGAGGAAATGACACATGGCATACAGTGACAAGGTTCTGGATCATTACGAGAATCCTCGCAACGTCGGCAAGTTGGATGACAAAGACGACCATGTGGGGACCGGTATGGTTGGCGCGCCGGCCTGCGGCGACGTAATGCGTCTGCAGATCAAGGTGAACGATGACGGCGTGATCGAAGACGCCAAGTTCAAGACCTACGGTTGTGGTTCGGCGATTGCGTCGAGCTCTCTTCTGACCGAGTGGGTGAAGGGCAAGAACCTCGATGAGGCGGAGCAGATTCGCAACACCGAGATTGCCGAGGAACTCGCGCTGCCCCCGGTGAAAATCCACTGTTCAGTTCTGGCCGAAGACGCCATCAAGGCGGCGGTGCGCGACCTGCGGGCCAAGAAGGGTCAGTAAACGTGGGCATTACGATTACAGAATCCGCCGCGAAGCACGTTGCCGGCCAGCTCAAGGCGCGCGGCAAGGGGCTGGGTATCCGGCTGGGGGTGACCACCTCCGGCTGTTCGGGGATGGCCTACGTCCTGGAGTTTGTCGACGAGGAAGCCGCCGAGGACCAGGTGTTTGAGGATCACGGCGTGCGGGTTTATGTCGACCCGAAAAGTCTTGTCTACCTCGAGGGCACCGAGCTGGATTTCGTGCGCGAGGGGCTTAACGAGGGGCTGCAGTTCCGCAACCCCAACGTCCAGGCGGAGTGCGGGTGCGGGGAAAGCTTCACCGTGTAACCGCGGTGGTGCCTTCGTCGCGCTATGTCCCTACCCGATCTCAAACAGGATTATTTCCGGCTCTTTGACCTGCCGCTGGGGTTTGCGCTCGACCAGGCGCAGCTCGGCGAGCGCTATCGCGCGCTGCAGGGTCAGCTTCATCCCGATCGCTACGCATCCCGCCCGGCGTCCGAGCAGCGTCTGGCGGTGCAGTACTCGGCGCTGGTCAACGAGGCTTACGCGACACTGCGCAAGCCGCTGACCCGGGCGCTGTACCTGATGCAGCTGGCCGGATATAGCGAAGAGGCTATCGCCGGGCAGCAGATCGACGGCGGCTTCCTGATGATGCAGATGGAGCTGCGGGAAAAACTGGAGTCGATTCCGCAACTGGTGGACCCCGACGAGGTGCTCGACCACCTCGTTCAGGAGATTACAGATGACCTGGATGAGCTGCGCGCGCAGTTCGCGCAGGATTACGCGGCCCAGGACATGAACAGCGCTGCCAAATGCTGTATCAAGATGCAGTACCTGGATAAATTGTTGCTCGAGGCCGAACGGCTCGAGTCGAACCTGATGGACAACAAGTAAGGTGTCGAGCCGATGGCCTTGATGCAGATTGCCGAACCGGGTCAGTCCCCGCTGCCGCACCAGGTCAAGCGCGCGGTGGGTATCGATCTGGGAACGACCAATTCACTGGTAGCGACGGTGCGCGGGGGCCGCGCGCAGGCGCTGCCCGATGCCGATGGCGCGGTGATGCTGCCGTCGGCCGTTTTCTACGCCGCCGACAGCGCGCCGGTGGTTGGGGAGCAGGCGCTCGACCACGCTGCGACTGCACCCGCCGACACCCTGGTGTCGTTCAAGCGCTATATGGGGCGCGGCCGCAGGGACAGCCTGGCCCAGGCCGAACGCGCCCGCTATCGCCTGCTCGACGGCGAGGAGGGAATGGTCCGGTTTGTGACCAGTGCCGGGGCGGTCAGCCCGGTACAGGCTTCGGCCGAGGTACTGGCCACCTTGTGCGACCGCGCACAATCCACGCTCGGCGGCGATATCGAGGGCGCGGTTATCACCGTGCCCGCGTATTTCGACGAGGCGCAGCGCCAGGCGACCAAGGATGCGGCCACCCTGGCCGGTCTCCCGGTCCTGCGGCTGCTGAATGAGCCGACCGCGGCAGCAGTCGCCTATGGCCTGGACAGTGCCGAGGAGGGCGTCATCGCCGTGTACGATCTGGGCGGTGGCACTTTCGATATCTCCATTTTGCGCCTGCATCGCGGTGTGTTCGAGGTCCTGGCGACCGGCGGCGACACCGCCCTGGGCGGAGACGATTTCGACCAGGCGATTGCCGACTGGGCCATTGCCGAAACGGGTGGCACATCACCCGGGGACGGCGCCATGCGCACGCTGCAGGCGCGGGCCCGCGCGGTCAAGGAGACCCTGTCCAGCGCCGAAAGCGCCGAGCTGTCTCTGGAGGGTATTGCTCCCTCGGGAGGCAGCCTGACGCTGAGCCGCGATACGTTCGAGACACTGGTCCAGCCCCTGGTGAAACAGACGCTGCGCGCCGCGCGCCGTTGCCTGCGCGACGCCGAGGTCGATGGTGTGGTCGACAACATCGTGATGGTCGGCGGTTCGACCCGCGTGCCGCTGGTGCGCGAAGCCGTGGCGGCCTTTTTCGAGCGCGAGCCACTGGTGGATATCGACCCGGACCAGGTCGTGGCCATCGGGGCGGCAATCCAGGCCGACATACTCGCCGGCAACCGGCCGGAAGGCGATTTACTGCTGCTGGATGTGATCCCGCTGTCGCTGGGTCTGGAGACGATGGGTGGGCTGGTCGAGAAGATCGTCCCGCGCAATACCACGATCCCCGTTACCCGGGCACAGGAATTTACCACGTACAAGGATGGCCAGACGGCCCTGGCCGTGCATATCCTGCAGGGCGAGCGGGAACTGGTTGACGATTGCCGTTCGCTGGCGCGGTTTGAACTGCGCGGCATTCCGCCCATGGTTGCGGGCGCCGCGCGCGTGCTGGTCACGTTCCAGGTCGACGCCGACGGGCTGCTCAATGTCTCAGCGCGGGAGGAGACCACCGGCGCCCAGGCGAGCATTACGGTCAAACCCTCGTTCGGACTGGACGACGAGGAGATTGCGGGGATGCTGAAGGCCTCTTTCAGCCACGCCGGCGAAGACATGGCCGCGCGCCAGCTCGCCGAGCACCGGGTTGCCGCCTGGCAGCTTCTGGACGGTCTCAAGGCAGCCCTGGCGGCCGACGGCGCATTGCTGTCGGAAGACGAGCGTGTCACGCTCGACGGCCAGATGGCGCAGCTGCAGGCGGCCGTGGAGGGCGATGATACCGAGCTGATCCGGCAGCAGACCGATTCGCTGGGCCGGGCCAGCGAGGATTTTGCGGCGCGCAGGATGGACAAGAGCATCCGCGAGGCCCTGGCGGGCAAATCCCTGGATGCGCTCGATGAAGAGGTAAATTCATGACTCAGATAGTGGTGTTGCCCAACGAGAACCTGTGCCCCGAGGGTGCGGTGATCGAGGCCGAGCCGGGCGAGAGCATCTGCCGGGCGCTGCTGCGCAACGACATCGAGATAGAGCATGCCTGCGAGATGTCCTGCGCCTGCACAACCTGCCACGTAATCGTGCGCGAGGGTTACGATTCGCTCGAGGAGCCCGATGAACTCGAGGACGACTACCTCGACAAGGCCTGGGGGCTGGAGCCGGACTCGCGGCTGTCGTGTCAGGCCATTGTGGCGGACGAGGACCTGGTGGTGGAGATTCCGCGCTACACCATTAACATGGTCTCTGAGCAGCACTGATCCCCAGGAGGCGCCATGCGCTGGACGGACGTACCCGATATCGCCATCGAACTGGCCGAGACCTACCCGGAAAAAGACCCGCTGACGGTCAATTTCGTCGACCTGCGCGACTGGATCGTGGCCCTGCCGGGCTTCGACGACGACCCGGACCGCTGTGGCGAAAAAATCCTCGAGGCCATCCAGGCGGCCTGGATCGAAGAGGTCGAGTAGGCCGTCGGGGCACTGACCCGCGTGGGGCAGCGGGGCAGGCCGTAAACGCCGCCGCCTAACGCCCTGATTTACTTCCGGAAAAATGCCGCCATTGCCCGCTGAATTGGGTGAAACGGCAGGTCAAAATCCGTATAATTGCGCGCTTTGAAATCTCACCCAGCTGGAGACACCTTCATGGCCGTAGAACGCACCCTGTCCATCATCAAACCCGACGCGGTGGGCAAGAACCTGATCGGCAAAATTTACTCGCGCTTTGAGTCCAACGGCCTGCAGGTGGTCGCCGCGAAGATGCTGCGCCTGAGCGACAAGACTGCCGGCGGTTTTTACGCCGAGCACGAGGGTCGGCCGTTCTTTCCGGCGCTGATTGAATTTATGACCTCCGGGCCGGTCGTAGTACAGGTACTCGAAGGAGAGGGAGCCATTGCGAAGAATCGCGAGCTTATGGGCGCGACCAATCCGCAGGAAGCCGCAGAGGGTACGATCCGTGCGGATTTCGCTTCCTCGATCGACGCCAACGCGGTGCACGGTTCAGATTCTCCCGAATCGGCAGCCCGTGAAATCGCCTACTTTTTCGCGTCCAGCGAAATCTGCGAGCGCTAAGGCCCGCTCCCTGCCGGTGTCCCCATGACTTCGACCGCCACCCAGCACGAAGCGCAGCCCGGGCGTCCGGCCAGGGCTAACCTGCTGGGCATGACGCGCCCGCAGCTCGAGGCGTTTTTTGTCGAGCTGGGCGAGAAGCCCTTTCGCGCCCAGCAGGTCCTCAAGTGGATTCACCACGCCGGTGTCACCGACATCGAGCAGATGAGCAATCTCGGCAAGGCCCTGCGTGGGCGCCTGCTCGAAATCGCCGAAGTCCGACCCCCCGAAATTGTCAGTCAGCACGACTCCGCCGATGGCACGCGCAAGTGGGCGATCCGGGTCGCCGGTGGCGGCCTGGTCGAGACGGTCCTGATTCCGTCGGGTTCGCGCGCCACGCTCTGTGTCTCCTCACAGGTTGGCTGCAGCCTCGACTGCAGCTTCTGTTCGACGGGCAAGCAGGGCTTCCAGCGCGATCTGAGCGCCGCTGAAATCATCGGCCAGGTCTGGCAGGCCATCAAATCCTACGACGCCTTTCAGGCGGGCAAGGGCCGCGTCGTCACCAACGTCGTGATGATGGGCATGGGCGAGCCGCTGCTGAATTTCGACAATGTCGTGGCGGCCATGGATCTCATGCTGGACGACCTCGGTTACGGCCTGTCCAAGCGCCGCGTTACGCTCAGCACCTCCGGTGTTGTGCCGGCGCTGGATGAGCTGGCGAAAGTCAGCGAGGTCTCGCTGGCCATTTCCCTGCACGCGCCCAACGACGCACTGCGCGATGAACTGGTGCCGATCAACCGCAAATACCCGATCGCGCAGCTCCTCGATAGCGCGCGCAACTACATGGCGGCGCAGAGCGACAAGAGCCGCGTGGTGACCATCGAGTACACGCTGATCGCCGGCGTCAACGACCAGCTGCACCATGCGCGCGAGCTGGCGCAATTGCTGCGCGATGTACCGTGCAAGATCAACCTGATCCCGTTCAATCCCTTCGACCAGTCCGGCTACCGGCGCCCGAGCGGTAACGCCGTCTCCCGGTTCTGGCAAGTGCTGGTGGATGCGGGCTATATTGTGACGGTCCGCACGACACGCGGCGACGACATAGACGCCGCCTGCGGTCAGCTGGTGGGGCAGGTCGTGGATCGCACGCGGCGCAAGGCAAGGTACGAGGCAGCCGGCCTGGTACCAGTAGTCGAAGCGGGGTGAAGGCAATGGGCAGTGGCGTAGTGAGGTTCAACGTAGCGCTGGCGGTGGCAGTGCTTGTCGCCGTACTCTCGGGTTGTGTATCAACCACAACGGGCGGTTTTACCGCGACGGCGTCGCCGGAAGAGGCACTGGAGAAGCGCGTTCAGCTGGCGCGGCAGTACATCGGCGAGCGCAACTGGGACGATGCCAAGCGCAACCTGCAGATGGCGCAGAAGATCGACGCCAACAACGCCGATGTCCACGAAGCATTTGCGCTGGTCTACCAGAGCACCGGCGAACATGAGCTGGCGCTGGAAAATTTCAAGCGGGCGATCCGGCTCGATCGCAAGTGTTCGCGCTGCCGCAACAATTACGCCGCATATCTTTACAGCCGCGGAGACTACGCCGAGGCGGTGGAGCAACTCGAGGAAGTGGTCGACGATACGCTCTACCCGGCGCGGTCGCGGGCGTTTATCAACCTCGGCCTGGCGCGACTGAAGATCGACGATGCACCGGGCGCCGAAGAAGCCTTTGAGCGTGCACTCGCGATGGAACGCCTCAACAGCATTGCGCTGCTGGAGCTGGCGCAGTTGCGTTTTGACGCCGCCGACTGGTCCGGGGCGAACAAGTATTACGACACCTACAAGCTCGCGGTCCGTCAGCAGTCGGCGCGCGCGCTGTGGCTGGGCGTACGACTGGCGCGGCAAAGCGGGGATCGCGACGCCGAGGCCAGCTACGGCCTGGCGCTGAGAAACCTCTACCCGCAGTCTGAAGAGTACCGGGCGTACAGTAATGACTAGCCTGTCGACCGAGCAGACCCTGCAAAGGGTGGACGCTTTTACCAGTCCTGGCCGATTGTTGCAGAGCGCGCGCGAGGCTCGCGGTATGTCGCGGCGCGAGGTGGCCGATGCGCTGAATATCGTGCCCAGCTACGTCCGCATGCTCGAGGAGGACGACTACCAGGGCCTGGCCAGCCCGGGGTTTGCGCGGGGTTACATACGCAACTACGGCCGCCTGCTGGATATCGCCCCCGAACAATTGCTGCCGCTGTACGAGGAAGTCGCCGCGGCCGCGCCCGCCGCGCCGAAGTCGCGCGTCGAGACACGTCCCGTGCAGTTGCAGGCCACCGGTGTCGGTATCGTGGTAGGGCTGGCCATTCTGGTCGTGGTGGTGGCGGCGCTGTGGTTCTGGCAAAGCGGCGATACCACCGAGGACGCGGCAGAGTCACGCACGACATCCGCTGTGGTCGAGCCCCTCTCGCGGGTGATGACGGAGTATCGGCCGTGAACACCGAATCGCCGATCAAACGCCGCCGGTCGCGTCAGATTTTCGTGGGTAACGTCGCCGTGGGCGGTGACGCGCCCATCAGCGTCCAGAGCATGACCAATACCGATACCTGCGATGTCGCGGCAACCGTCGCCCAGGTGCAGGCGATGGCCGACGCGGGCGCCGATATCGTGCGGATCTCCGTGCCGACCATGGATGCCGCCGAGGCGTTCAGAAAAATCCGCGCCCAGGTCAGTGTGCCGCTGGTCGCCGATATTCATTTCGATCACAGGATTGCGCTGAAGGTCGCCGAGTACGGGGTGGATTGCCTGCGGATCAACCCGGGCAACATCGGGCGCGACGACAAGGTGCGCGAGGTGATCAACAGCGCCCGCGACAAGGGTATACCGATTCGTATCGGCGTTAACGCCGGCTCGCTGGGCAAGGAACTGCAGCGCAAATATGGCGAACCCACGCCCGAGGCGCTGGTGGAGTCGGCGCTGCACCATGTCGATATTCTCGACAAGTTCGATTACCAGGATTTCAAGGTCAGCGTGAAAGCGTCCGGTGTGTTTATGGCAGTGGCCGCCTACCGCCTGCTGGCGAAGCAGATCGAGCAGCCGCTGCACCTGGGGATTACCGAGGCCGGCGGTCTGCGCGGCGGCACGGTCAAATCCGCCGTTGGCCTGGGCATGCTGCTGATGGACGGTATCGGCGATACCTTGCGGGTGTCCCTGGCGGCCGACCCGGTCGAAGAGGTCAAGGTCGGGTTCGATATCCTCAAGAGCCTGCAGTTGCGATCCAACGGCATCAACTTTATCGCCTGTCCGAGCTGTTCGCGGCAGAACTTCGACGTTGTGGGTACGATGAACGCGCTGGAGCAGCGCCTGGAAGATGTCCGCACCGCGATGGACGTTGCCGTCATCGGCTGTATCGTGAATGGCCCGGGCGAGGCGCGCGAAGCCGATGTCGGTTTGACCGGCGCGTCGCCCAACAACCTGATCTACCTGTCGGGTGAGCCGGACCACAAGGTCAGCAATGACGACTTTATCGATCACCTCGAACAGGTCATCCGCGACAAGGCCGCTGAAATCGAGCGGCAGCGCGAGCAGCAGTCCGAAGCAGTGATCGCCCGGTCCTCCACCTAAAATAACCTACCGAGCCCAAGCGGAGCAGCAGTGAGTGAGTTGAGAGCCATACGGGGGATGAATGACATCCTGCCGGATGAAACGCCCCATTGGCAGTTTCTGGAGCAGACCGTGGCGGCGGTGCTGCACAGTTACGGCTACGGTGAGATTCGCCTGCCGGTGGCGGAGAAAACTGCGCTGTTCAGTCGCTCCATCGGCGAGGTTACCGATATTGTCGAGAAGGAGATGTACACCTTCGAGGATCGCAACGGCGACAGCATGACGCTGCGCCCGGAAGGCACGGCCGGCTGCGTGCGCGCCGCCATCCAGCAGGGTCTGCTCGCGGTACCGCGCCGGCTCTGGTACAGCGGTCCCATGTTTCGGTACGAGCGTCCGCAGAAGGGGCGCCAGCGGCAGTTTCACCAGGTGGGCGTCGAGTGCTTCGGCTACGCCGGCCCGGATATGGATGCCGAACTGATCCTGCTCAGCGCGCGGTTGTGGAAAATGCTGGGCATCGCCGATGACGTGACGCTGCAGCTGAATTCCATTGGCAGCCTGGAGGCGCGGGCCCGCTATCGCGAGGCGCTGGTGGATTACCTGGGAGGTCATGTCGATGCACTCGACGAGGACAGCCAGCGGCGTTTGTCGACCAATCCGCTGCGCATACTCGACAGCAAGAGCCCCGACACACAGGCGGTGCTGGCCGACGCGCCGCAGCTCATGGACTACCTGGACGAGGGATCGGCGGCGGATTTCGCCCGCCTGCAGGAATTACTCAGCGCAGCCGGTGTCTCCTACAGCGTCAACCAGCGGCTGGTGCGCGGGCTGGACTACTACAACAAGACGGTCTTCGAGTGGGTGACAGACCGGCTCGGTGCACAGGGCACCGTGTGCGGCGGCGGTCGCTACGACGGCCTGGTCAGGCAGTTGGGCGGCAAGGACACGCCCGCGGTGGGATTCGCGATGGGCATGGAACGGCTGGTACTGTTGTTGCAGGAAACGCGTGCGGTGCAACCGGCGCCCACCGATATTTACACGGTCGCTGTCGGCGAAGCTGCGCAGACCGCTGCGCTGGTGGCCGTCGAGGCGCTGCGCGACAGTCACCCCGACCGGATGATTGTCCAGCACGTGGGTGGCGGCAGCTTCAAGAGCCAGATGAAAAAAGCGGACAAGAGCGGCGCGGCCATCGCATTGATCTGGGGCGAGGGTGAGGCCAGCGATGGCACTGTCACGATTAAACCGCTGCGCAGTGATCTGCAGGAAGGGCGCGCCGCGCAGGACACCGTGCCGGTAACGGCGCTTGCCGATACCCTCGATGCGCTGTTGGCGCAGTCAGACAAGTCATAAGAGGATAGATGTTCGTGAACGATATGAGAACCGAAGAGGAGCAGGTCGAGGCGCTGCGACAGTGGTGGAAGGACAACGGCACCAGCACGCTCACTGCACTCTTTCTCGCTATCGCCGCCGGTTTTGGCTGGCAGGCGTGGCAGGCGCACCAGGTGTCCACCCTCGATGCCGCCTCGGACAGCTACCAGGCGATGGTGAGGCTGGCCGAGAATGGCGGTGCTGACTCGGCCGATGAGGTCCTGGATATCGCAACGAAAATCAAGAGCGAGTACGGCTCCAGCACCTACGCCGAATTTGCTGCGCTGCGCCTGGCCGCCGCGGCCGTGGAGGCCGGCGAACTGGCAGAAGCCGAGGCGCAACTGCGCTGGGTGCTGGCCAAGGCGGAGAAGGGCAGCGAAAGCGCCACCGTCGCGCAGCTGCGCCTGGCGCGGGTCCTGGCCAGCGCCGGTGACGACGAGCAGGCGCTGGAAATTCTCACCCAGACCGACGCCGGCGCCTACGCAGCATCCTATGCCGTGGCCCGCGGCGATATCCTTTTCACGCGCGGTGACCTGGTGTCGGCCAGGGAGGCCTACAACGAGGCGATGTTGCTCAGCGCCGCGGCCGGCAGCGGGCTCAACCTGCCTTCCCTGCGCCAGAAGCTGCAAAGTCTTGCCTCGGTCACCGCACCGGCCCAACCTGTCCCGGAGGAGGCGCAGCCATGACCTTTGCCCTGCGATCTGTCTACCTGCTCGCGTTGCTGCTGACCCTGTCCGGGTGCAGCACTATCGGCGGCTGGTTCGATTCTGATGACGAGGATCCCACCGCGCCGGTAGAACTCGAGGCGATTGATGAAAAAGTGTCCATCAAGCGCCTGTGGTCGACCAGTATCGGCAATGGCCAGGGCGATGGCCTGCACCGGATTACCCCGGTCATCGCCGGCGACCGCATCTACGCCGCGTCGAACGACGGCGTGGTGCGTGCGCTCGATCGCGAACGCGGCAAAGCCCTGTGGAAAACCAGTCTTGATCGCCGCCTCTCCGGGGGCGTCGGCGTGTATGAGAACGCCCTGTTGCTCGGCAGCAGCGAGGGGTACGTCGTAAAGCTCGACGCCGATACCGGCGACGAACTGTGGGCGACGCGCCTGCGCGGTGAGGTTCTGGCCCCGCCGCAGGGCAACGGCCGCGTGGTCGTTGCGCAAACCTACGACGGCAAGCTGCAGGGCCTGGACTTTGCCAGCGGCGAAGTGCTGTGGACCTACGACAGCAATGTGCCGGTGTTGACCATTCGCGGCACCAGTACGCCGGTGATGGATGGCAACCGGGTGTACGCCGGTTTCGCCAACGGGCGCGTCCTGGCCTTTGACGCCCAGACAGGGTCCATTGTGTGGGAGGTGCGGGTAACCATCTCCCAGGGGCGCTCGGAGATCGACCGTATCGTGGATGTCGACGGCGGTATGCTGCTGGCCGGCTCGGAACTGTTTGCGGCCAGCTACCAGGGGCGACTCGTCGCGATCGATACGCGCAATGGCCGCAAATTGTGGCAGGAAGACGTGTCGTCGTTTTCCGGTGTCGGCGCCGGTTTCGGTAACGTCTACGTCGCCGATGAAGACGGCACACTGTACGCCTACCAGCGCACCGGACAGGGCCTGCGCTGGTCGCAGGATGCACTGGGCTACCGCCAGCTGTCACGCCCGACTCCGGTCAGCAGTTATGTCGCTGTTGCGGATTTCGAAGGCATCGTGCACTTCGTCTCCCAGGTCGACGGTGAACTGGTCGGCCGCGTGTCGGTGGACGGTGACGGCGCGCGTGCCGACATGCAAAGTGATGGCAGCGTACTGTACGTCTACGGCAACAGCGGTAAGCTGGCGGCCTACGAGGTCAGCGCCAAAGACTGATGGTCCCGGTCATCGCCCTCGTTGGGCGCCCCAACGTCGGCAAGTCGACACTGTTCAACCAGCTCACCCGCAGTCGCGATGCGCTGGTGGCGGATTTCCCCGGCCTGACGCGTGATCGCAAGTACGGCCAGGCGCGCATCGGTTCGCGTCCCTGCATCGTGATCGATACCGGGGGTGTAACCGGCACCGAACTGGGGATCGATTCCCCCATGGCGGAGCAGTCGCTCACCGCCATGGAAGAGGCCGACGCGGTCCTGCTCATGGTGGATGCCCGGGAGGGCTTGAACGCCGCCGATGAGTCTCTGGCGCGCCACCTGCGCCAGCGCGGCAAGCCGTTCCACCTGGTTGTGAACAAGATCGACGGCCTGGATGAAAACATTGCCGTGGGTGATTTCTATGCACTGGGCATCGATTCGCTGCACGCCATCGCGGCCTCCCACGGGCGCGGTGTACGCAAGATGTTCGATGCGGTACTCGCGCAGTTTCCCGAGCCCGGTGATGAAGCCGAAGCGGCGTTCAATCCCGACAGTATCCGCGTGGCGATTGTCGGTCGCCCCAACGTCGGCAAATCGACACTGGTGAACCGCCTGCTCGGTGAAGAGCGGGTCGTGGTTTTCGACGAACCCGGTACGACGCGCGACAGTATCTACATCGACTACGAGCGCGACGGCCAGGCCTACACCCTGATTGATACCGCGGGCGTGCGCCGGCGCAAGAACGTGAAGCTGGTGGTCGAGAAATTCTCCATCGTCAAGACGCTCAAGGCTGTCGAGGATGCGCACGTGGTGGTCCTGGTGATGGATGCGCGTGAGGGCATCGTCGACCAGGATATGCACCTGCTCGGACACTGCGTGGATGCCGGGCGCGCACTTGTGCTGGCAATCAACAAGTGGGACGGTCTTGAAAACGAGCAGCGCCAGTGGATCCGCACCGAGCTGGATCGCCGTCTGCGGTTTGTCGACTACGCCGACATACACACCATCTCGGCCCTGCACGGCACCGGCGTCGGGCACCTGTACAAATCTATTCGCGCGGCGCACGACTCGGCCACGCGCAAGCTCAATACCAACACGCTCACGCGCATTCTCGAGGGCGCGGTGTTCGATCACGCGCCGCCGATGATCAACGGGCGCCGCATCAAGCTGCGCTACGCCCATGCCGGTGGTCAGAACCCGCCGATCATCGTAATACATGGCAACCAGACCGGGAAGGTGCCCACCGCCTACCAGCGCTACCTCGAAAAAGTCTTTCGCCGGGAGCTACAGCTGGTGGGAACCCCGATCCGGATCGAATTCCGCACCGGGGACAACCCCTATGCCGAGAAGCGCAACAAACTCACGGAACGCCAGGTGCAGCGCAAGCGGCGCCTGATGAACCATGTCAAAAAACACAAGAAAAAACGCGGAAAATAAGCAGCAATCTCTACCCGACCTGGATTCGCGCGAGGCAATCGAGGCTTTCGTTGAACGCTTTTACGCGCGCCTGCTGGCCGATGAGCAACTCGCGCCGCTGTTTCTCGACGTCGCCGGTATCGACCTCGAGGTGCACCTGCCGCATATCAAGGACTACTGGGCGAAACTGCTGCTGCACGAGCCGGACTACCGTCGCCATACAATGAATATCCACCGCCGCCTGCACGCCCGACAGGCGCTGACAGCGGAAAATTTTGAGCACTGGCTGAACCTGTTCACCACGACGGTCGACCAGTATTATGCGGGGGAATATGCCCGCAAGGCGAAGCGCATCGCGACGGCGATAGCCGGCAATATGCAGCAGGCGCTGTCTGTCTCGCAGTGAATGCGAATGAGAATTCCACTAACAGCGACCGACCTGTCGTGAAATGGTGATCCATGAAACTTCCCCGTCTTTCTATCCTGTGTACCTTTTTTCTGGCCGTTCCGGGCCTGGTTTTCGCGTCCGCCAGCATGGCCGAGGTGCCAGCGTCCTACCAGACGTGCATCGCCTGCCACGGTACGGACGGCGCCGGCAACCCGGCGGTCAATGCGCCGGCGCTAGCCGGGCAGTTGCCTTCCTACCTCGCGCGGCAATTGCGGCAGTTTCGCGACGGCGCGCGCGGTACGCACGCGGATGATCGCTACGGCGCGCAGATGCGGGCGATGTCGCTGACGCTGACAGACGCCGCGATCACAGAGCTGGCCGATTACCTCGGCGGCCTCGCGCCGGTTGTGCCCGATATGCCCAACACCTCGCCGGATCCTGCGCTGTTGCGCACCGGGAGCGATTATTACCAGGCCCGCTGCGGCGCCTGTCACGGGGGGCGCGCCGACGGCAACCCTGCGCTCGATGCGCCCGCACTTGCGCTGCTCGATACAGCTTACACGCGGCGCCAGTTCGGTTATTTCCAGGCCGGTGTGCGCGGTTCAGCCGAGGGCGATCGACCCGGCCGCCAGATGCAGTTGATGGCCAACACGGTGGATGATGCGGCGCAACTCGACGCGATTCTCACCTTTATTGCCACCCTGTCGCAGCAGTAGCGCGCGGCCCCGTGTCGATCAGTGCTGGCATTCGCGCGGTCGCTGCCGCTATCGGACTGTTAGCGGCGGGTGTGGTGGCCGAACCGATCGTACTGAGTGATCGCTGTCCCCCGGGCTTTGAGACCACCGACGACGGCGTCTGCCGGTTGCGTACACTGTACGCCTTCTACGATTCCGTGCAGGGGCAGGGCTTCGGGGGCACCATGACGGCG
This sequence comes from uncultured Halioglobus sp., assembly GCA_964351485.1. GTDB lineage: Bacteria > Pseudomonadota > Gammaproteobacteria > Pseudomonadales > Halieaceae > Marimicrobium. Next base: position 2,573 of record CAYGOX010000042.1, on the reverse strand, counting down.
TTGCCGCCGCACCGCGACGGTTTTACGCCGCAGCGTATCGACCTGGGACGGTACCTGTTTTTCGACCCGGTGCTGTCCGTCGACGGCTCCCTGTCCTGCGCCAGCTGTCACCAGCCGGCACGAGGTTTTGGCGATGGCCTGCCAACTTCGACGGGTATCGATGGCAAGCCGCTGTCGCGGGCGGCGCCGACACTGTGGAACGTGGCCTTTCTCAAGCGCTTTTTCTGGGATTCCCGGGCCGATTCACTCGAGGCACAAATGGTCGGCCCGCTGTACGACGCGCGCGAGATGGGCAATTCCCCGGCCCGGCTGCTCGATACCCTCAATGCGGTGCCGGCCTATCGCGACCTGTTTGCGCAGGCCTATGGCCGCGACTCCGCGAAGCCCATCGTGTTGGCGGAAATTTACGAGGCACTCGCCGCCTTTCAGACCTCGCTGATCTCCCTGAACAGTCGCTACGACCAGTACGTGCACGGCTACCATGAGGCGCTGAGTCCCCCGGAAATCGAGGGCCTCAACATTTTCCGCTCGTTTGTGGCGCGGTGTTCCGAGTGTCACATGCCACCGCTGTTCACCACCGGTGAGATCGCGGTAATCGGCGCCCCGGAGCCGCCGGGGTGGCCACTGGACATCGGCGCCGAGCGGACCTACAACACGCCGCGGCTCAAAGGCGGCTTCAAGGTGCCGACCCTGCGCAACATCGCGCTGACCGCGCCGTACATGCATTCGGGCCGTTTTACGACGCTGCGCGATGCTGTCGCGTTCTACAACGGCGGTCGCGGCCACGCGGTCCCGGACGGGGTTGACCTCGAATTACATTGGCACATATCCTCACCCGACCTGCGCGAGGACGAACTTGATCGCCTGGTCGACTTCCTGCAGACCCTTACCGATGACAGTTTCACCCCCCGTGTGCCGCAGGCAGTACCCTCGGGCAAACCCCTGGTACATACCGCGCAGCGCGCGCCGCAACAGGAGACAGGAGCCGCAGAATGAAGAGCGTAATTACAGGTGTTGTCGTGGCGCTGGCGATGCCTCTGCTGGCACAGGCCGATGATGCGCGTACCGTGGCGTCCGGTGTCACCGGGCCGAGCTACCAGGGCCGCGTGGCCGACAAGCTCCAGGCACTGCCTGCCACCGGCAGCGCGAAGAACGTTGCGGGGCCGCCGCAATCCGACGTGGTGGTGGTCGTCGAGGACGGCGATTCCATCCAGGAAGCCGTGAAGCGGGCAGCCCCTGGCACCACGATCCAGGTCCAGCCCGGCACGTATCACGAGACGGTCTATATCGACAAGGACGGCATCCGCCTGATTGGCATTATTGAGAAAGGTGAGCGCGCGGTCCTCGATGGTGAGGGTAAGCTCAACGATGCGATCCTGTTCTCGGGCAACAACGTCGTGATCGAAAACTTCAGGATTACCCGCTACAAGGGCAATGGCATCATGAGCCAGGCGGGCAACAGTTGGGAAATTCGCAACAACGTGATTGTCGATACCGGGGTATACGGCATCTTTCCCCAGCTGGGTAAAAACGGTGTGGTCGAACACAACGTGGTGTCGGGTATCGAGGATGCGGCGATCTACGTGGGCATGAGCGATAACGTGCACGTGGCCTACAACGACGTGTTCGACAGTGTGGCGGGTATCGAAATTGAAAACTCGCGGCACGCGATCGTCGAGGACAATTACGTGCACAACAACACCGGCGGCATCCTCGCTTTCATCACGCCGGGTCTTCCCATCAAGACAACGTACGACGTGATCATTCGCA
>CAYGOX010000042.1:0-793 GCA_964351485.1 uncultured Halioglobus sp. | reverse complement strand
TTCGCAACAACTTCGTGGTGGGGAACAACCATCCGAACTTCGGTGCGCCAGGCTCGACGGTTTCCGGGGTCCCGGCCGGCACCGGTATCCTGATCATGGCCGCGGACGACGTCGTGATCGAAGGCAATATTATCAGCGACAACAAGACCGCCGGCATCCTGATTACCGATCACGACAACGCGCAGAACGTGACAGTCGATCCCGAGTCCGACCCCAATCCGGATCGTGTTTCGATTCTGAATAACACCATGCTTAACAACGGCTACGACACGCTCGCGGCGGTCAAGGCGTTGATGCTGACCAAGTTTATGCGAGGCAAGCCGGACATTGTGCGCGTGGGCCCCTCGAAGGACAGCTGTATCCTGAATCGTCACCGTTACGTAACGGTGGGGCTGAAAGATTTCCGCGACTGCGAGATCACCAATACGCACGCGATTGCGAACTACCTGCTGCCGGCGGTGCCGCCGCGCAAAATCGCGCCGCAGGACAGGGGCAAGATTGCTTACCTCGGTGTCTGTACAGGCTGCCATACCTACACGGGCCGCATGATCGGGCCGCCGGTACAAATCATCCAGGCGCTGTATATGGATGACCCGGAAGGGCTGGCGCGCTATATCGCCGCGCCCACAAAGAAGCGCAAGGATTATCCCGAGATGCCGCCGCAGAACTACCTCGATGAGGAGACACGGCTGGCGGTGGCGAAATACATGTTGCAGGTGAAGAACTAGATGGCCCAACTCGATGGCAAGGTGGCGCTCGTCACCGGTGCGGCACGCGGACTGGGACGGGCCTA
>CAYGOX010000041.1:10035-17291 GCA_964351485.1 uncultured Halioglobus sp. | reverse complement strand
CGGCGAACCAAATTGTTAATAGTCACCACTGGTGTATACTAACAGTTTGACTTGCGCGCCCGCCGGGCCGCGCAACCGAACCACCGAGGAGATGGATACATGTCCGCTGACAGCAAGGCGCAAGCCGCCACAATTGATAACGACACGCTGATTGAAATCTACCGCCAGATGTCCCGCATCCACGAGGTCGACAAGGCCATCCAGGCGGGTCTGTCCGGGGGCAAGTTCCAGTTCACCTACTGGCCCCTGACCGGCCAGGAAGGCATCCCCGCCTCCATCGCCCCGCTGATCACCAACAACGACCACATGGTCACGATCTACCGCGGCATCCACGACCAGGTCGCCAAGGGCGTTCCGCTCAAGGGTTTGTTCGCCGAGGCGCTGGGCCGCGTCGACGGCGTCAACAAGGGCAAGGGCGGCTCGCCGCACATTTCCGATCCCGGCTCCGGTTCCATGCTGACCACAGCGATTGTCGGCGCGGGCGCGCCGATCGCCAACGGCATCGCGCTGGCCAACCAGATGCGCGGCACGGGTGCCGTGACCATCGTGAACTTCGGTGACGGCGCCACCAGCATCGGCGCGGTGCACGAGGCCATGAACATGGCCGGTGTGTGGAAGCTGCCCGTCATCTTCCTGTGCCAGAACAACCAGATGGGCGAGTACACGCGCATCCCCGACTACACCGCGAGCAAGGATTTCGCCAGCCGCGCCGAGGGCTACGGCTTCAAGGGCGTGCAGCTGGACGGCAATGATCCGGCGGCGTTCTACACCGGCATGAAAAGCGTGATCGAACAGGTACGCAGCGGCAACGGCCCGGTTTTTGTCGAAGCCATGACCTGCCGTCTCGGCCCGCACGCCGGCGTCGGCGACACCAATCACCTGGCCGGTGACGAACTGGCCGCGGCCAAGGCCGCTTGGCCGGTACCGGCCACACGTGCTGCGCTGATCGAGCGCGGCATCTGCACTGAAGAGGAAGTCGCGGCCATTGATGACGCGGCCCGCGCCGAGGTTGCCGAGGCCGTGGAGTACGGCCTGTCCTGCGAGGTCACCGGCGAGGACGAAATGCTGCTGGACGTCTACGCCGATCCGTCGGTCGTCCCGGTGCGCGGCCAGCGCATCAAGCGTGAAGCCGAGGCGCCCTACACCGGCGAGACCCGCGAAATGGCGATGTTCCAGGCCATTCAGGACGCGCAGGAAACCGCGCTGGAACTGGACGATTCCGTGATCTTCCTCGGTGAGGATATCGGCGAGTCCGGCGGCGTCTTCCGCTGCTTCCAGGGCATGCAGGCGAAATGGGGTGAGCGCATCCGGCCCACGCCCATCGCCGAGCAGGCGATCATCGGCGCGGCCACCGGCTCGGCCCTGATGGGCATGCGCCCTGTCGCCGAGATCATGTTCTGCGATTTCATGGGCGTCTGCCTCGACCAGGTGGTCAACCACGCCGCGAAACAGCGCTACATGTCCGGCGGCGCCACCCACGTGCCGATGACCATTCGCACCATCGCCGGTGGCGGTATCGGCGGCTTCGGCGCGCAGCACTCACAGTCCACCGAGGCCTGGCTGCTGCACACGCCGGGGCTCAAGGTGGTGTATCCGAGCACACCGTCGGAGGCCAAGGGCCTGCTGCTGAGCTGTATTTTCGACGAGGACCCCTGTGTCCAGTTCGAGTCGATGATGCTGACCTACGCCACCAAGGAAGAGGTACCACTGGGCGACTACCGCATTCCCCTGGGCGTGGCGAACGTGCGTCGCGAAGGCACTGACATCTCCCTCATCACCTACGGCTGGCAGGTCATGCAGTGCCTGGCCGCCGCCGAGGAACTGGCCAAGGAAGGTATCAGCGCAGAGGTGATCGATTTGCGCACGCTGCTGCCGCTGGATTACGACCGCATTCTGGGCTCGGTGGAGAAAACCGGTCGCGCCCTGGTCGTCCACGCCGCCACCGAGTTCTGTGGCCTGGGCGCGGAAATCGCCACCACGATCAACGAGGAACTCTTCGGCAAGCTCAAGGCCCCGGCCTCGCGCTTCGGCGCGGCGTATGCGCCGATCGCCTACTCGAAGATCATCGAGACAGAACAGATTCCCCACGCCGGCACGATCGCCGCGCGTGTTAAAACAATGATGGACTGACCACCAAGGACACCTGAAACATGACAACCACACTCACCATTCCGAAACTGCAAATGTCGACCACCGAGGGAACACTGACCGAGTGGCTGGTCGACGACGGCGCCATGGTGGAAGAAGGCCAGCCCATCTACGCCCTGGAAACCGACAAGTCCGTGCAGGACATCGAGGCGCCGGCGTCAGGCAAGCTGACCCAGAAGGTCGAGGCCGGGGAAACCTACCCGGTCGGAACGGAAATCGGGGAAATCGCCTAGCGAATCCGGCGCTGCTGCTGCCGTCAGCCAGCCTCTGCGAAGCAGTGCTGCGCGACGGCCTCGGCCTGGCCGCTGCGGCCACCGAGCTCTGACAGCAGCGCTTTCATCCGGTACGTCCAGAGATGCAGCGGCATCTCCAGCGTCATACCCATCGCACCAACCATCTGGTGCACATCGTAATTGAGCCGAGTGGCACTATCCTGCGCGTGCAGCGCCGCCAGCGCGGCATCACCGGCATCACCTGACCACGCCGCCCGCAATGCCAGGCGGCGCACGCCACCGGCGAGCACGGCGCACTCAGCCATGCGATGCCGCAATGCCTGGAAGGTCCCCAGGGGCCGGCCGAACTGCTTGCGCACCGACAGGTGTTCCACCGTGAAGTCAATTGACGCCTGCATCAGCCCGGCGATCTCCGCCGCGCAGGCCACGCGCAGCCAGGTCTGCGCCGTGGCGCACTCGGCCGGCGACAGGGCGCGCCCGGTGTCGCTGCCGGTGTACTCACCCATCGGGTAGGCGTAAAGCGACTCCACCGCCCGCGTCTCACCGGCGGCCGGGTGCACCAGCGACATTCCGCTTTCGTCGATCAGCAACAGCGTGCCGGCGCCGTGAACGAAACGTCCCGGCCGACCGCGCTCGACCACCGCGAAGGGCCGCGGCAAATCCTCGCCCAGTTGCGTCCGAACCAGCATGGACAGGGCGACCTCCACCGCGTAGGGCGACTGCGCAAGGCGCGATACCGCAAGTGCGGCGGTCACCGGCCCCATCTCCGGGAAAGCGGCGATATCGAAGTACTGGCCGTTTACCAGTTCCTCTTCCAGTTCGGCGCTGTGCAGCGTGAACCCGTCGAAGTCGGTCGGTGTGGTCGCAAACTGGCGCGCCAGGCGCTCGATGGCATCGGCTACGGCGGCCTGGTCATCAGTCGGCATGAAGTCCATCAGCGTGGCTCCCGTGGCATTTGCAGAAGTTCAGTGGCGATCAGGTTGAGCTGGATCTCCGCGGCTCCGGAGGCAATGCCGGCGACAATCGCGCGCTGGTGATGCGCAAGCAGCAGCGGATCACCCCCGGCGAGCGCCTCTGGCAGGTGCTCCACCACAAAGTCGGCGACCTGGCGTTCGGCGTTGACCGTGGCGAAGCGCGTTGCGCTGGCCTCCGGCCCCGGCGTAATGCCGCGACTGCGCTGGTCGATAATTTCGTAACTGCCCAGCCGCGCCGACTCGCAGGCCGCGAGCGCCCGCGCCGCCTGCTCGCGCGCGCCGCCGCTGAAGCGACCCTCGTCACGCAGCGTGGCCACCGCCCGCTTGAGGATACGCGTCGCCAGTGCGAAGCGGGGAATGCCCACCCGCTCCAGCGACAGCGCGATGCGGATAATGTCCCAGGCCTGGCCGGGCTCGCCCAGCATGGCGCTGGCCGGTACCTCCACGTCGTCGAAGAAGACCTCGTGGATGTCGCCCTCCCCGATGATGCTGGGAATCTGGCGCACGGTGATGCCAGGGGTTTCCATCGGCAACAGGAAAATGGAGATGCCGCGCTTGCCGGGGTCGGTGCGCGCGAGCAGGAAACAGGTATCGGCCTGCCCCGCGTACGACGTCCAGATTTTCTGGCCGTTGATGCGGTAGTTGTCGCCATCGCGGTCGGCACGGGTGCGCAGCGCGGCGAGGTCGGAGCCGGCCTCGGGTTCGGAGAAGCCCTGGCACCACAGCGTCTGGCCGGCGGCCATTGGCGGAATGTAGCGCTGCTGTTGTTCGGGTGTGCCGAATCGCATCAGCGTGGGTCCGATCCAGTTCACGTTCATGTACTGGCCACCGCGCGGCTCGCCCGCGGCCCACATCTCCTCGGCGAGGATGAATGAGGTCCACGGGTCGGCGTCGCGACCACCCCACTCGGCGGGCCAGTGCGGCACCAGCAGGCCGGCGCTCGACAGCGCGGAACAGAATTGTTTCGCAAACTCGGTCTGGGCCGGGGAACCGGGCCCATGTGCGATGGCCTCCCAGTTATCGGGCAGATTTGCGTCGAGAAAGTCGCGCACCGTCTGCCGGAACGCGCGCTGCTCGTCCGTCCAGTCAAAATTCATTGGTTGTCATCCCGTGGCAGTGAACCGGCGCAGCCGGCGCGTGGCTCAGTCTTTTTCACCGCTACCGACGCCCTTGATATAGCGCTCGATACCGGCCAGGTAATCGGGGTTGAGCATCAGCGCGCTGTTGGCCAGGCGCTCCACCTGACGCGCCTGCGCCAGACCGACATCGTGGGCCAGCTCGATCGCCAGCTTCGCGGTGCCCATCTGTTCGCCGTGCTGTTTGGCCAGGTGCTCGCAAAACCCCATGACGTCCTCGTCGAAGGTCTCGTCAGGGTACACCTCGTGCACCAGCCCCATGACATAGGCGCGATCAGCGTCCGCAGGCAGGTTGGCCATGATGAGGTAGCGCGCCCAGTGCGGACCGACGATGCGGGCCAGGCGACTGACACCGTTGGACGCCGGCAGCACGCCCATCTTGCCTTCCGGGAAGGCGTAGCTGGCGCTCTTCGCGGCGAGCCGGAAATCGCAGGACAGCGACAGCTCCAGTCCACCGCCGACGCAGGTGCCCTGGTGGGCAACGACCAGCGGCTTCTCGATGTGTTCCATCTCGTCGTAGATACGCTGCATGCCGTGCAGCCCCAGGCGGTGCTTCTCGCGCACGGCCACGCCGGAACGCGCCGGTTGTGCCGGCTCGCCGGAGCGGTCGCGCAGGTCGGCGCCGGCGCAGAAGTAGCGGCCAGTGGCGCGCACCAGCATCACCTTGAGTTCGGGGGTATCGCGGAAGTGGTGCACCGCCTCCTCGAACAGCGCCATGGTCTGTCCCGACAGCGCGTTGAGCTTGTCCGGCCGGTTCAGCGTGGCGACCAGGATCGCGCCCTTGGTTTCGACCAGCAGGTGCGGTGCTTCAGACATGCGCGCTCTCCTCAGCTACGTGTGCGTGGCAGGCCGAGGTTGCGCTCGGCGATCTGGCTGCGGTGAACCTCGCTGGTGCCGCCGTAGATCGTGGTGCCGTGGGCGTGACGGTAGGCCAGGTTGATCGCCCCGGCCGGGCCCTCGCGCTTGGACAGCGAATGCGGCGCAGTCAAATCGAGCAGGTCGCGCGAGTCGGTCAGGAACTTCTCCGACGAAAACAGCTTGGCCATCGGGCCGTAGCCCATGTTCGGCAAACCCTGCACCGATGCCCACAGCGCGCGGTACTCGATCACCTCCGACAGGTAGGCGTGCAGGCGCGTACGCGCCAGGCGCTTCTGGGCATCGGGATGTTCGATCAACGGGCGGCCGCCGCGCGTGATTTCACGGCAAAGGGCCTCGCCCGATTTGGCCATCGCGAACTGCGACTTGGCAAAACCGCCGCCGTGCTCCAGCTCCAGCGCCGCCGCCATGACACGCACACCACCGTCGACCTCGCCCAGGCGATAGGCATCGCGCACGCGTACACCGTCGTAGAACGTGACGTTGGTGCGCTCATCCTGGAACGTGTGCACCGCCTGCACCTCGATACCTTCGGAATCGAGCGGTACGACGAACAGCGTCAGGCCCTTGTGCTTGGCCACATCCGGGTTGGTGCGGGTCAGCAGCAGGACGTACTGGGCGATGTTGGCGCCGGACGTCCACATCTTGGAGCCGTCGATGCGCCAGTCGTCGCCGTCGCGCGTCGCACGGGTCTTCGCAGCAAACACGTCCGAGCCACAGCCAGGCTCACTGTAGCCAAGGCTGCAGATGACTTCGCCGGAAATGATTTTTGTCAGGACCTCGTCCTTGACCTCGTCGCTGCCGAACTTCTGGATCATGGTGCCCACGAGCATGGTGGTGCTGTTGGCATGAGTCGTCCAGTTGTGCTCCTCCCAGACCTTGCGCAGCGCGCTGACCACGTAGGGTGGCGCTTCGCGACCGCCGTAGGCCTCGGGCCAGGCGGGGAACAGCATACGGGCTTCGGCCAGTTTCTTGTGCACACCAGAGTCAAAGCCGTCGAAGGAATAATGCGCCTTGGCGCGCAGTTCCGGGGTGAGGATTGCGTTGAACAGGTCGTCCAGTTCCTTCGCCATCGCCCGCGCTTCATCGCCGAGGTCGAAGTCGATAGAGACCTCGCCCACATCGGGCAGCGTAACCGGTTCGCCCTCGCCGTACAGGCGGCGCCCGCCCTCTTCGAGCAACAGTGCGGGATCGCCCAGCACCAGCGGCCAGTCGCGGGCGCGCAGGTTGTACAGGTGCACGTCGTACTCAGTCGACAGGCCGTAGCCGCCAAAGGTGTGCAGCGCCTGTGCTACGGAACGCGCGGCAGTGTCGGCATTCCACCACAGCGCCAGCGAAATACGCGCGCCGGCATCTTCAGTGCCAATACTGATGTCGTGAATGGTTCTCCAGGTGAAGTACTTGCCGCCATCGACATCGGTGATCAGGTCTGCCAGCGGATGCGAAATGCCCTGGTAGGTACCGATCGCCTGGCCAAAGGCCTCGCGCTCACAGGCATACTCCGCCGCCTGGCGAATCGCCTCGCGCGACAGCCCCGCAAGACCGACTGCGACCAGGAGCTTCCACTCCTCGACCGCCTCGTCAAAGACTCGCTGTGCATCGGCGCCCTGTCCGAGCGTCGCCTGGGACAATTCGCCCAGCGCCAGTTCGGCCAGCGGTGTGGAGGCGAGATTGGCCTCGCCGCGCTCTCCGCTGCAGGTCAGCAGCACCACGGCGTCGCCCTTGCGCGCCACTACCGCATCGGCAACAGCGCCACCGGCAACCCACTGCAGCGGCGCTTCGTCGATGTCGTGCAGGGCCAGCGTCACCACCGCCTCGCCAGCGCGCGCCCGTTCGAGCAGGTCCGCCTGCGCATCGGCGGCCAGGCGCGCCAGCACCCGTAACGCCAT
>CAYGOX010000041.1:0-9935 GCA_964351485.1 uncultured Halioglobus sp. | reverse complement strand
CGAGCAGGTCCGCCTGCGCATCGGCGGCCAGGCGCGCCAGCACCCGTAACGCCATGAGGGTTTCGGCCAGCGGGCCTGAGGCCAGCTTGCGGCCCGCTTCCTCGAGCAGGATGGCCGCATCGAGTGTGCCCAGGCCGAGCCCGTCCTGCGCTTCGGGTATCCGCAGATCGAAAGCGCCGAGTTCGGCAAGACCGCGCCACAGGGCGGCATCGAATCCGTTGTCCGCGGCAGCGGCGCGGACGCGCTCGCTGCTGCTGTGTTCATCGAGGAAACCGGCGAAGGACTCGCGCATCATGCGCTGGTCATCGGACAGCTCAAAATTCATGGCGAGCGCCTCCGGTTAGCTGTTGACGTCGACGACCAGGCGTCCCTTGATCTTGCCGGACAGGATATCGCCGGCGCGGGTTGCGGCTTCAGCCAGGGTGATGTCGCTGGCCACGCTTTCCAGCGCGGCGGGGTCGATATCACGGGCCAGGCGCTCCCAGGCGCGCTCGCGCGGCGCCAGCGGCGCCATCACGCTGTCGATCCCGTACAGGGTGACACCGCGCAGGATGAACGGCATAACGGTGCCCGACATCTTCGGGCTCTCGGCCAGGCCACAGGCCGCAACCGCACCGCGGTAGCGGGTCTGCGCGCAGGCGTTGACCAGGGTATTGCCGCCGACCGCGTCGACGACACCGGCCCAGCGCTCTTTCTGCAGCGGCTTGCCCGGCTCGGAGAATTCGGCGCGGTCGATAATTTCAGTGGCGCCCAGCGCCTTGAGGTAATCGGCCTCGTCCACCTTGCCGGTGGAGGCGGCAACCGTGTAGCCGGCCTTCGCCAGCAGCGCGATGGCGATACTGCCGACGCCGCCGCTCGCACCGGTGACCAGCACCGTGCCGTCACCCGGCTCCAGGCCGTGATCGACCAGCGCGTCAACGCAGAGGCTCGCGGTGTAACCGGCGGTGCCGATGATCATCGCCTGACGCGTGTCGAATGCCTCGGGCAGGGCCACCAGCCAGTCGCCGTTCAGGCGCGCGTACTGGGCCAGCCCGCCCCAGTGGTTTTCACCCACGCCCCAGCCGTTGAGCACGACCTTGTCACCCGCTTTCCAGCGCGCGTTGTCGCTGTGTTCCACCGTTCCGGCCAGGTCGATGCCCGGCACCATGGGAAACTGGCGCACCACGGGTGAAGCGCCGGTAATGGCCAGGCCGTCCTTGAAATTGATGGTCGAGTAATCGACACGCACCAGGACATCACCGGCGGGCAATGCATCCTGCTCGAGCGAGTCGACCGCTACGGACTGTTCGGAATCCTCTTTGGAGATAACGATGGCGTTGAACATGATCTTGCGAATCCTTCTTGGCTGAAGCCGGTTGATTGAACCCGAAACCATACCCTCCCCCAGCGCCGATAGTCAACAACCGTGTTGACTAACAGGCGCCCTGCCGGGGCGTCGCCGGCCGCTACTCCGGCCGGGGAAAAAGCGCTTCGAGATCCGGGTGATGCCCCGGGACGAGGGCGCCGTACATGACCAGGCGAAGGATCTCGTCGTTGAAGCGCCGGCGCAGCTTGTCGCGCGCCTGCTTGCTGCGCGAATGCGCCTTGCCCCAGATCGGCCACATGAGCGAGCTGACCAGGGTGATAAACGCGTAGACCTCGACATCGATCTCTTTCTGCCCGTGACCGTTGTCGATGAATTCCTGCAACCGGCTGACGTATTCATTCCAGAACGTGTCGGTGGTATCGCCGCCGCGCGTGAGCAGGTCAAACAGCCAGGCCCGGCTTAACTCGGGGTTTTCCATGGCGAATTTGGACAGTCGCTCCTGTGCCAGCGCGGGCGGGTAAAACTCGTTTTCCTGCGCCACCTGCTCGAAGTCACCGTAGAACTGCTCGTACATCTGCTCGCTGACCCAGGCGGCGGTGGCGTGGGTCAAATCCTCCCGCGTGGGGAAGTGCTGGTAGGCCGTACCGCGGTTGACCCCCGCCCTGCGCGCCACTTCGGAGACGCTGAGGCTCTCCGGTCCATCCTCCGCCAGCACTTCCAGTGCGGCCTGGAGAATCTCGCGCCGTGTCGAGGCTGGGTCGGTGTTGTTTCTGCGCGCTGGCTTGGGCATCGTGTGCTTCCTTTCTGGTGACCGGAGAAAAAGTAACATACACGTTGATCACTAGTCACGGGGGGCCGTGCGTTCATCCCGTAATATACACCACTGTTGACCAAATAATCATCTTGGCGTAGCCTTTCACGACCATTTTGGGCAAGCATTGAACAGCATTTCAAAGGAGCCAATATCGTGTCACTCGAAGGCAAGGTTGCCGTGGTTACCGGCGGGGCGAGCGGCATCGGTCGCGCCATCAGCCTGCAACTGGCAAGCGACGGGGCCGCCGTCGCGGTCTGGGATCTCAACGGTGAAGGCGCTGCGGAAACCGTCGCCATGATCGAGCAGGCCGGCGGCCGCGCGATCGCCTGCGCGGGCGACGCCGCCTCCGAGGAAGGCATTGCCGCGAGCCTGGCTACCACGCGCGAGCAACTGGGCGCGGTTACCATCCTGGTCAACAACGCCGGCATTACCGGCTTTGTCCGCTTCGCCGACATCACCGGCGACATGCTCGACCGAATGCTCGATATCAACGTCAAGGGCCCGTTCCGCTGCACGCAGGCAGTACTGCCGGACATGCTCGCCGCTGGCTGGGGCCGCGTGGTCAATATTTCATCGTCGTCGGCGCAGACCGGCGCCGTGGCGATGGCCCATTACTCGGCGTCCAAGGGTGCGATCATCGCGCTCACCAAGACGCTGGCACGCGAATTCGCGGCCGACGGCATCACCGTCAACAATATCCCGCCCGGCTTCGTGGACACCCCGATGCTGCGCGCCTCCCCGGTCGACGTCGACAAGGAGGCCTCTGCCAATTCACCCATGGGTCGGCCCGGCCGCCCCGAAGATATCGCCGCCGCCTGCTCGTACCTGTGCTCCGAGGCCGCGGGCTACGTCACCGGACACACCCTGGGCGTGAACGGCGGCCGGGTTACCATCTAGCTTTTTCGCGTAACAACCGCGAACACTGACGAGGAACAGTCCCATGACCTTACCGACAGAAGACATCAAACCGAACATCGGCACGCGCATACTCGCCGACAAGGCCACGCTGCTCAGCGGCAAGTACGCCAGCGAAATCCGCGAACTGATGGAAGCCCGCGGCGTGCTGGTTTTCCCCGAAATCAATTTCGATGACGACGAGCAGGTCGCGTTCACGCAGACCCTGGGCAACCTCGCCCCGGAAGTCTTCGGCGAAAAAGTCTACAAGGTAACGCTGGACCAGAAAGCCAACGAGCGCTCCGACTATCTCAAGGGCTCCATGTACTGGCACATCGACGGCACCATGAACGAGGTGCCCATCCTGGCCTCCATCCTCTCGGGCAAGGTCCTGTCGCCCACCGGCGGACAAACGGAGTTCTGCAACACCTACGCGGCCTACGAGCACCTGTCGGAAGAGGACAAGAAGCGCTACGAGAACATGCGCGTCCTGCACTCGGCCTGGAACTCGCTGTTCTACTACGACCCGGAGCCGCCGCTGCAGAAGCTGCAGGAGATGATGTCGATCGGCGACGCCGAACTGCCGCTGGTGTGGAATCACCGGTCAGGTCGCAAGTCGCTGGTGCTGGGCTGCACCGCCTACAAAGTCCAGGACATGGATTTCAAGGAAGGCACCGAACTGCTGGTGAAGCTGCGCGAGTGGGCCACCCAGCCCGACTTCGTCTACCGCCACGAGTGGACCGTCGGCGACTGCGTGATCTGGGACAACACCGGCACCATGCACCGCGCGATTCCCTACGATCCGAACTCCGGACGCATGATGCACCGCACCAAGCTCGAGGGTGAAGAAGCCTTCGCCTGACGCGCTATACTGCGCCTGACATCCACCTGTGTTCCCGGCGTCGTGCCGGGACACCCACTGCCGGAGAAGCGTCATGAGCAAGGGAACCGTCGAGGAACGTCTGGAAATTCGCGAACTGGTGGAAACCTTCGCGGTCGGCGTTATGCGCCTGGACACCGACCTGTGGGGCAGCACCTGGGCTGACGACGGCGCCTGGAAACTGCCGTCGCTGGCCGAAGCCGTGCGCGGCAAGGACACCATCATCGAGACGTTCAGGGAAAAGACCGCCTACGTCGACGCGATGAGCATGATCTGCTTTCCCCACGCCCTGGAATTCGATGGCGACACCGCGCGCGGGCAGTGCTACTGCCGCGAGCTGATTTTCACCAAGGAAGGCGATCAGAAAATTCTGATCGGCTGCTTTGAGGACGAGTATGTGCGCCGCGATGGCCGCTGGCTGTTCGCCTCACGCACCTACGAAGTCATGGGTCTGCGCTGAGTCTCAGCGCGCCTGCCGCACCACAACCCGCACCCGGTCGAGGTGATACAGCACCGCGTAGGGTGTCCGTGAATCACCGTCGCGTTGCGCCGCGCCGCGCAGGCTGACGAAATACGTCCCGGGCGTCTCGAACCGGTGGGTCGTGCCGACGACCACTGATGCCTGCCCCGCCTCAACCTGCGAGTACTGTGGATAATCACCCTCTGTGCTGAAATCCCAGCGCGCCTCGATCACGCTGCCGGTACCCGGCGGCGCGCTGATCGTTCCGCTGAACGTCACCGTCTCGCCCGCCGCGATCTCGACACGCTTGCCGCCTTCTGCCAGCAGCGTCACCACCGGCTGCAGACCCTGCCTCCCCGCCGCGTCATCCGGCACCACCACCTGCCCGTCCTCGATGCGGTACTGCGTTCCCGCCGGCGGTTTCGTATCCGTCTCTACCCAGGCGGCGAGATCGCGCAACGCCTGTTGCAGCGCGCCGCCGTAGAGTACGACCCGGGACGGGTCATCGACGAACAGCGGCTTGTGCGGGCGATCGCCGTGCAGCGCGCGATCGGTGTAGTACAGGCGGAACCGGTCATCGACCGCGTCACCCAGGTAATTGGCCACGCGCTGCCGGTACCAGTGCGCCTGCCAGGGCATGGCCTCGCGATCCCACAGCGACGCCACGACAATCATCTTCTCGTCGACCTCGCCGGTCAGCTGCGTCCCGGCGGTGGCCTGGACGAAAAGCGGACCCAGCAACATCGGACGCTGCGGGTACAGGGGCTTGCCCTGCCTGTCGCGAAACTGGTCCCAGACCGGAAAGTCGGGACCGGGCACCTGGTGCCGGTGATAGGTTTGCGCTGCGAGAAAATGCGAGTTGTCCACGCGCACCCGGTCGCCCGCCTGTATACCCTGCCAGCGCGCGGGGTCCGCCAGCCCCATCATCACCACGTTGCCGGCGATACGCGCCAGCGGTAGCGAGGCGCCCGCGGCGGCGCCGCTGTGGACCACCAGGTCGCCGCCGAGAAAACCGACCTCGGGCGGCGTGGCCGCCAGCCGGAAACCGACAACGGCCGCGCCCTCTTCCTGCGCCCCTTCGCGAAACGCCGTGTCGACGCTGCCGCGCTGGAAGTGCCCGACACCCTCACCCAGCAGGCCCTCGCGCGCCGCCTCGGCCAGGGTGACCGGCGCCGCCACCGTCGTTTCAAAGCGGATGCGCGCACCCTCGAAGCTCTCGGGGGCGTCGTGCCCCAGGTAGCCCGGCTGCGTCCAGAAATCAGTGAAGTAACCCGGGTCCGCCACACGCACACCCTGGTAGAGCGCGGCGAAACCGTGCACGCCCATCGTGGCGTGCCCGAACCACGCGGGCATCGGGAAGCCCATGCGGGTGACCTCGGTCAGCGCCTTTGCCTGCGGCTCTGTCAGCCCGGCGTAGGGGTCGCCGCTGCCGCCGGCCTCGACGGCATCGACAATGCGGTCGAACTGGCCGTCCAGCAGCCGCATCGCATGCATGCGCACGGAAAACATATTGGGAATCGCCATCGTGGAACCGATGACGTAGGGCACGGCGCCATCCCAGACGCCGTCGGTGGATTCGATCGCACCGATTGTTCGGTATCCGCCGCCAGAACCGCCGTAACAGTAACCAAAGGGTCGATGCTCGCGACCGTACACTGCGCTTGCCACGACGCGGGAAAAGCGCGCGGACGCCGCGTTCGCCCGCCAGGCAGTGATGGTCGGGTCGCTGCGGGTTCCGCCGACCTGGCTGTAGTCGACAGCGCCACCGCCGTTGGTCTCGACAAAATACGCGCCGCTGTCCGCTGCGAACCCGATCTTGTTGTAGGGCCCGGCCGGCGCAGACGCGGCCAGCGTCTCACTGCCGGGAACCGGGGTGAAATGCTGGAAGAAGCGCCCCTGGTACTGCCGCGCCGGCGGGAAGTAGAACGAGAACCGTGTCTCGGTGCCGGTGAAACCGCCGTGAATGTAGCGGTGCGGGACGGGCGCGTCGCGCCACTCGTCCACGTCGATATACGGCGCGCCGAACAGCGGATCAACCGCGGCATCGGCCGCCGAAAATGCAACCGGTGCATCGACCAGGCTGACGCTATCGACACCCGGCGCAACACTGCTGCAGGCGCTGGCAACCAGCAGCGCCGCGACAACCGCGAGGCGGCGCAGCGAGGCTATCACGCCGATTCCTGCGCCAGTCGCTCCGCAGCCATCGCCCGCAGGTCCGCCGTCTTGATCTTGGCGGTGCCGGTCAGCTCGAGATCGGCCTCGTCCAGAAACAGCACGCGACGCGGAACTTTGTAACTGGCCAGTTTTTCTTTTGCGAAGGCCTGCACCGCCGCCTCGTCGAGCGTCGCGCCCTCGTGCAGCACAATACAGGCGACGACCAGCTCACCGAGACTGTCGTGGGGCACACCAACGGTCTTGGCGACCTTGACCCCGGGACACTGCAGCAGGATCGTGTCGACTTCCACCGGCGAGACGTTGGCGCCGCCGGTCTTGATGATGTCGTTGAGTCGACCCTCCCAGAACAGGCGCCCGGTGGAATCGACGTAGCCGCCGTCACCGGTGCGGAAAAAACCCTCATCGTCGAGTGTCTCGTCCAGCGGTATGCCCAGATAGCCGAGCATCAGGGTCGGGCCCTTCACCGCGATTTCACCGCGCTCACCCATGGGCACACGCTCGCCGCTGAACGGCTCGACCACCTTGAAGACCATGCCCGGCTGCGGCTCGCCGTGACTGCCGGCGATGCGCTCGGGCGGTGTGCCCGACTCGAAAATGGACGAGATCGTGAACGTCTCTGTATTGCCGTACGCCGACAGCGGCTCCTGCCAGTCGGTGTTGACCGTGGGGTGCTGCGCCAGCGGTGTGTGCGAGCCGACGTATTTCAGCGACGACAAATCCACATCGTTCCAGTTACTCGCGGCCTCCAGCTGTTCCCACTGGTGCGGCCAGGCGATAGCCATCGTGGCGCGCTCGCGCTCCATCAGTGACAATGCCTCCTCGGGGGCGAAAGTGGCCTGCAGAACAAGACTGCCGCCGGCGGACAATGCACCGCCCAGAGCCATGCCGAAATTACCGGACCAGAAAAACCCGTTGGCGGACCAGGCCCGCGCGTCTTCGGCGGTGGCATAGAAACGCCGCCAGCGCCACAACTGCAGCGCGACACCGCGGTGGGAATTGAGAATGCCCTTGGGCAGCGAGGTCGTGCCCGAGGAGAAAAACAGCGCGCCGGGATCGGCCGCCGTCACGGTTGCGGCGGCGGCGTCGACCAGTGCCTGGTCCACCGTTTCGGCTCGCGCCAGGAAGTCATCCCAGTCCAGTACCCGGCCAGAGCCGCCACCGATCGCGGCGACATGCCGCAGGAAAGGGAAACGTGTGGACATGAGCGGCTTACCGTCATCCTGCGCCAGCGCCGGCTCCAGTGCATTGAGCACCTCGACAAAATCTTTCTTCAGCACGCGACGTTCCACCAGCAACACCGAACAGGCGGACTGCTGCAGCAGGTGCTCCAGCTCCGGCTCGGTGGAAAACGTGCTGAGCGTGGTGGCCACACCGCCAGCCAGCGCGGTACCGAACACCGCCGACAGAAACTCCGGACGATTGGTCATGAGCACACCCACTCGCGTGCCCTTGCCCACACCGCTGGCCAGCAACGCGCGTGCGACCTCGTTGGCCCGCGCCCACAGATCGTCGTAGGTCCAGCGCGTGACCGTGTCGCCCTCGTGCATCACGAGCGCCTCGCGCGGCCCGTGCTTCTGCGTCACCTCGCGCAGCCAGCCGCCGAGGGTGAGCGCTCCGAGCCCCTCTTCCTCGGCCAGTGGCAAACCGCGAATTTCCGATAGTGCAATGTCGTTCATTATGAGTTCTCGTTATCTGTTGTCTGAAGCAGTTTAGTCGATGCCACTGAGGCGGCGACTGATGGTATCGGCGGCACTGGTCAGGCGTTTTTCCAGGTCCTGGAGGCCGTCGCGTTTCAGGGCGCTGCCGATGCCCAGCGCCACCAGCGCGTGCCCGAGCTGGCCGGGGCTTTTATAGACCGGCGCGGCCAGCACCGAGATGCCCGAAATATAATTGCCGTCATCAAAGGCGATGCCCCGGGCGCGCGCCTGCTCGACCTGTTCCTGCCACTGTGCGTAGCTCGGCGGCTCATCCCAGCGCAGATCGTCGAAACGTTCGGCGATGTCCTCTTCCGGGAATCCGCCGAACGCGGCCACGCAGCGACCGGTGGCGCTGATGAGCGCCGGGAACCGGCTACCGACCTGCGCGCTGACATGCAGGTTGCTGCCGGCCTGGGAGACCGCCACCACGATCATGTGATCGAGCCCGACGATATTGACGCCCATGACCGTCACCCCGAACTCGCGGCTGAGGCCGTCCAGCACCGGCTGGGCGAGATCGGTGAACTGGTTCTGGCGCAACCAGTGCTGCGCCAGGGTGAGGACACCGGCCTCGAGCGAGTAGCGCTTTGTATCCGCATCCACCGCGACCAGTTCCTCGGCCACCAGCGCACGCAATACATAGAGGCAGGTACTGGGCACCAGGCCCAGCGTGGTGGCAATGCTCTGCAGCGTCAGCGGCACATCGCTCTTGCCCAGCAGGCGCAGGATAGCGGCGGCGCGCGAAATGGCCGGCGCCTTGCTTTCTTTCAGCGTCCTGGCCAGGTCTTTACTGGATTTGGTACTGGCAGCTCGCGGTGTCATCGTTTTCTCACTGGTTGTCTGGCCCTGAACGGCAGCGGGACTAAATTCAATATATAAAATCTAATTCATTATTTGCAATGCCAGGCGGATGTGGCATCATGCCGCCAACCTTGAGCCGAGTCAAACATTACCCGCCAACGCGGGTCACGGGACCGCCCCATGAGCCTTCTCACCGAGTACACCGCGTTCGCCGATGCCCAGCAGCACGCCAACTCAGGCGCCCTGTGGGCACTGTTCGACGGCGACCGTGAGCATTTCAATATCGCGAACGAGTGCATCCTGCGTCACGCCGACGGCAGCGGCCGGGTCGCGGTGCGCATCGCCCACGCCGACGGTCACGACGAGATTCTGACCTTCGACGAAATCGCGGCCGGTTCGGCCCGCTTCGCACACTGGCTGGAGCAACAGGGTATCGGCCCGGGCGACCGCATCGCGTTCATGCTCGAACCGTCACTGCCCTTTTACGTGTGCCTGTTCGGCGCCATGATGACCGGCGCGATCAGCGTGCCGCTGTTTACACTGTTCGGCCCCGATGGCCTGCGCCTGCGCGTGGACGATTGCCAGCCCAGTCTGCTGATCACCAACTCAGAGAAAGCGCCCCTGGCGCAGAGCCTTGAGAGCGTGCGCGTTGTCGTTGCCGACGCCGGCCTGATGGACGACATCGCCGAGCTGCCCGCCACCTACGAACCGCGCACCAGCGGCGACGACCTCGCGGTATTCCAGTACACCTCCGGAACCACTCGCGAACTGCCCGAGGCGGTCAAGCACACACACCGCTCGCTCGTCACCCTGATGTTCGCCGCGCTGTACGGCACCGGCATCCGCCCCGGCGATGAATTCTTCTGCCCCTCCTCGCCCGCCTGGGGCCACGGTCTGTGGCACGGCAC
>CAYGOX010000040.1:0-17440 GCA_964351485.1 uncultured Halioglobus sp. | reverse complement strand
GTAGGTCCCCGGACTATCCGACTGTCGTGCTGTTCGGTGATGTGCACCTGCATACGGGTCTGTCTGCAGACGCGGGCGGAAGCGGTACCCGACTGATGCCCGCTGACGCGTACCGATTCGCGCTCGGCGAGCAGGTTACATCCAACTCCGGTCAACAGGTGCAGATGCGTTCCCCCTATGACTTTCTCGCCGTGACTGACCACACCGATGGTATGGGCGCAATAAAAGACATTCTCGAGGGTGCACCGAACATCATGGCGGACGTGTACGGACGCGAGCTGAATGCGGCGTTCAACAAAGGGGGAAAAACGGCGCGGGCCGCTACCGTTGACATGATCGCCAGATTCTCACAAGGCAAAATCAGTGACGCACTCAACTACCAACCCGGCAACCCCGCCTACCGAGATACGTGGGAGTCGATCGTTCGAGCGGCAGAGGAGTACAACACACCCGGACGGTTCACGACACTGGTCGGTTTTGAATGGACCTCACTGGTCAAGGGGAACAATCTTCACCGTGTCGTCCTGATGCGCGACGGCGCTCCACGGGCGACCGAGATCGACCCCCCCACCACAACGCCGCCTGTAGGGAGTCCCAACCCGAGATCACTGTGGCGCTGGATGGAAACCTGGGAAAGAGCAACCGGCGGGCAAATTCTGGCGATACCTCACAACGGGAACCTCTCTAATGGCTGGATGTTTCCGCTCGTTGATAACTTCAACAAAGACAATCCACTGGATCAAACATACCTGAAAAACCGAATGCGCTGGGAGCCTCTCGTAGAAGTTACCCAGATGAAGGGCGACGGCGAGACTCATCCGCTGCTGTCGCCAGACGACGCACTTGCCAATTTCGAAACGTGGGATATGGGTAACCTTGATGTCAGCGCAGCAAAAACCGCTGCCATGCTGCCCGGCGAGTACGCGCGCTCTGCCCTGCTCAGGGGACTGGTGTTTGACCAGATGGATGGGATCAATCCCTACAAATTCGGCATGATCGGATCAACGGACTCACATACCTCACTCTCAACTGCCACGGAAGAGATGTATTTCGGGAAGATGGCGCCAAAGGAACCCAGGCCAGGTCGCGCATTCGGCCTGGAAAAGACCAACAAGGAACTGCAGATACACAGACCCAGTTGGCGCTCCTCCGCCGGTGGGCTCACCGCCGTCTGGGCGCGTGAGAATACACGGGAAGAAATCTTTGACGCTATGAAGCGCAGGGAAGTCTACGCAACTACCGGCCCGCGCATAAGCGTGAGATTTTTCGGCGGTTTCGGTTTTACAGATAACGACTTGCTGGACCAGAAACCGACGGCCGCTGGTTACAGCAAAGGTGTACCCATGGGCGGAAACCTGGCGGCCGCGCCGAGTGGAGAATCGCCGGCATTTATCGTCGCCGCCATGAAGGATCCCGAGGGCGGAAATCTGGACCGTATTCAGATCGTGAAGGGCTGGCTGGACGCGAAGGGGAAGACCCACGAGCGGGTGTTCGATGTTGTATGGAGCCAGTCTGCGCGCCGAGCCCGCGATAACTCAGGTCGAATTCCACCGGTGGGTAATACGGTAGATCCCGATACTGCGACATGGACCAACACCATAGGAAGCATTGAGCTTATGACGCTTTGGCGTGATCCTGAGTTTAACCCCAGTCTCCGTAGCTTCTACTACGCGCGTGTCATCGAGATTCCCACACCCCGGTGGACAACTTACGATGCCGTTCGCTTCAACCAGGCGATTCCGGAGGGCGCGCCTATCAGTATCCAGGAGCGCGCCTATACCTCTCCCATCTGGTACACACCGCCTGCTCCGGCAAACTGAACATGACAGAGACCAACGAACGCGCGTCAACTACGACTGCTATCGGGAGACCGGCAGTGCCAGAAGTTTTCGCGCGCTTATCGAGGGCAATCGTTACCGTTATCCTGTTCGCAGTTGGACAAACTGCAATTTCGTCTGAAGGCCCCGGGTCATCCGCTGATATTGACCGCGATGCACCCCGTCGCGTTTACTGGGGAGACACTCACCTGCATTCAGACTACTCCACCGATGCGTTAGGTTTTGGAGTCAGACTGGGACCGGACGCCGCGTATCGCTTCTCAACCGGAGAACTGCTTACCTCCAGCAATGGACTCCCCGTAAAGCTCGCACGACCACTGGACTTCGTCGTGCTCGCAGACCACGCCGAATCGCTTGGATTAATGAGCCTGGTGAGAGCGGGTGACCCACGAGTGCTCAATGAGACGACACGGGATTGGCACCGTTCGCTCAATGGCGGACAAGAGCAGGTTGCGAAACTGCTGGCGCGATTCTATGTAACGAAAGAGCGCAAGCATATCGTTCGAACACTCGGTATGCTGGCTGACGATGCACTGCAACTTGAAATCTGGCGAGAGTATCTGGCCATCGCTGAACGCCACTACCGCCCCGGTGTTTTCACCACCTTGCTGGGATATGAATGGACCTCAGCCCCAAGCGGCAACAATCTCCACCGGGTAGTGGTCCACAGAGATGGCTCGGATCGAGTCGGTAAGCACCGTCCGTTCTCTGCCTTGGACAGCGATGACCCGATGGATCTTTGGAAACACCTGTCCGACTACGAACGCTCAACCGGCGGCAAAGTCCTGGCGATACCTCACAACGGTAATCTGAGCAACGGCCTGATGTTTCCCGCAAAAAAGCGTATGAGAGAGCAACCTGTAGGTCTGGAGTACGCTCGGATGCGTGCTCGCTGGGAGCCGATCTACGAGGTTACTCAGATTAAGGGGGATGGCGAGACCCACCCACTCCTATCACCCGATGACGGGTTTGCCGACTACGAAACCTGGGACTTCGGCAATTTTCGGGGAGTGCCCAAGCAAGCGAACATGCTCTCAGCTGAGTATGCGCGATCAGCGCTCGGCACAGGTCTACAGGTAGCCGCGCAATACGGCGTGAATCCCTACCGTTTCGGCCTCATCGGGTCGACCGACGCGCATACCGCTCTTCCCGCCGTGGCAGAGAACAATTTTCTCGGCAAACACAGCGCTGTGGAGCCCAGTCCGGATCGCTGGAATGCAGTGGTAGGGCGAGGCGGAGACAAAGAGATCAGAGGCTGGCAGCAAGCCGCCTCTGGCTATGCCGCGGTCTGGGCAACCGACAACACACGCGAGGCCTTGTTCGATGCCATGGGACGACGTGAAGTTTATGCAACCACGGGCTCTCGCATTACGGTACGCGTTTTTGGCGGCTGGCAGTTCCAGCCTGACGACGCCAAAGTAAGCGACATCGCCGCCAGGGGCTACAGCGCGGGTGTGCCGATGGGAGGATTGTTATCCAACGGCGGCGGTAATGCCCCTGGTTTTATCGTATCGGCCAGTAAGGACAGTCAGGGGGCAAACCTGGATCAGGTTCAAATCGTCAAAGTCTGGATCGACAGTAACGGCGAGACCCATGAAAAGATTTTCCCGATAGCCTGGAGCGGAGATCGCGAGCTCACTGAAAATGGACACTTACCGCCAGTCGGCAGTACTGTTGACCCGCAGGCCGCTACCTGGATAAACGATATCGGAGAGCCACAGCTGAGCGCTTTCTGGGAAGACCCGGAGTTTCAGCCAGAGGATCCGGCACTTTACTACGTTAGGGTTCTCGAAATACCTACGCCACGCTGGACAGCCTACGATCGCTCCAGATTTGGCCTGGCGATGCCCAGGGAACTCCCCATGACCACCCGGGAGCGCGCCTACACATCACCAATTTGGTATCGACCGACCGCTCAGTCCGTTCTGAATCAAACAGGCGGGCAAGGCAGTTTTTAGAATGAGCAGTGCTACACAAACCCGCAGCACGCAGAGGGAATCTTCGATGAGAACATTGGTGCTGTTCGGGCTTTGCCTGCTTGCGACCACTGTGAGTGAACTGGCAGCGGCACAAAGGCCGAACATCGTTTTCATGCTAGTAGACAACTTCGGTTACGGCGATCTCGGGTCCTACGGCGGGGGCATGATTCGAGGTGTACCGACACCCAGACTCGATAGACTGGCTGCCGACGGGCTACGCCTGACTAACTTCAACGTCGAGCCTGAGTGCACACCCTCGCGCTCAGCGCTACTTACAGGGAGACTGCCGATTCGCAGTGGCACCTCGGCTGTCGAGATCATGGGCGGACTCGAGGGAATCACCCCGTGGGAATATACGCTGGCTGAGCTGTTGTCCGACGCGGGTTATGTATCTGCCGCTTACGGTAAGTGGCATCTGGGCAGCGTGGAGGGCCGCCATCCCACTGACCAGGGTTTTGACGAGTGGTACGGGTTCCTGCGTTCCAGCAACGCCCCCTTAAGAGAGCTTCAACCAGGCTACGATTCCAGCCTGGTTGGGATGGACGGAATCTACGAAGGTACCAAAGGCCAGAGCAGTAGACGCATAGGCGATTACGATATGCATATGCGCCGCCACATCGACCGGACGGTCACCGAGCGCGCCATACATTTCATTACGGAGCGCGCAAAGTCCGAATCACCGTTCTTTCTGTACATACCCTTTTCACTCCCCCACAGCCCGCCGCTACCCCATCCCGACTTTGATCGTGAAGGCTACAGTGACTACCAGAACGTGCTTGCCGAGATCGATCACAATGCGGGCATGGTGATCGATGCCGTGGACAACAACGGACTGGCAGAAAACACAATCGTTGTGTTCGCCAGCGACAACGGGCCGGAGTCTATGGCCGGCATCGGCATCCAATACGGTGGACAGTCCGATTCCGGACCGTTTCGTGGTGAGTTCCCCAGCGGATGGGAGGGGGCTATCCGGGTGCCCGCAATCCTGCGCTGGCCTGGCCACATAGAGCCGGGCCGGGTTTCAAATGAAATCGTTTCGATCCTCGATTTCTACCGTAGCTTTGCCACTGTTGCAGGTGCAGCGGACAAGGTGCCGACAGATCGTCCAATCGATTCCATCGACCAAAGTGCATTTCTTTTCGGTCGACAAGAAAACTCCAACCGGGAGTCTGTGCTGATCTTTCACGGTCAAACACTACTGGCGCTAAAATGGCGCAACTACAAAGTGCATTTTGAGGTAAAGGTGCCGTATCGGTGGTGCAAGCAGGTCAGGGGGTGGTGACAGCGATACACCAGAAACTCTCGATTCCTTATGTCTTTGACCTGGAAAACGATCCCAAGGAGCTATGGAACATCAACGCTGCCAACAACTGGCTGAGTCCTGTCCTGGAAAAAGTCTTACGAGATTACAAGGTAAGTGTAATGAAGCACCCGAATCTAAAACCGGGGGCTGCAGGGCCGAAATAAAAACCGGGGACAGACCACGTTTAATTGCGTTTTATAAACAATTAAACGTGGTCTGTCCCCGGTTTTTCCTATCCGCCCGGCTGCATCCGACCCAACAATCCGCCCAGCTCGCCTACCTGCCGGTCGGTAAGCCGTGCGAGTACACCACGCGCCTTCTCCTCCAGTGTCACTGACGCGTCGGCATGCACCTTGGCCCCCGCGGCTGTCAGCTTCACCATGCTCACGCGCGCATCGCGGGCGTTGGACTGCTTCTTGACCAGCCCGATCTTTTCCATGGGCATCAGCAGGCGCGTGACACCCGAGGCGGTACGCGCCATTTCGCCGGCGATATCGATACGGCGCAATGCGTGGTTGGGCGCCTGCATGAGTGCGTCGAGCACCATGTACTCGGTGAGGCCGATACCGTGGATCGCGCCCAGGGTGTTATCGACGGTCTTCGTCACCTGGGCGCTGCGTATCCAGAAGGTTTTGATTACCTCGCCGGGGCCGGGTTCTACCGGGCTGCTTTCTGAAGGGCTCATTGTTCAGTTTCCATATACTTGATTACTCAAGTATATGGAAATGTTTTGAAAGTGCAACTGCGCCCGGCTGGGCGCAGGCAGTCAAGCATTCACGGGTAGTCGTACCAGATGCGCTAGAACGGCATCGGCGGAGTTTCGCGCAGCACGTAGTTGTCGGGCACCTCGAACGTGGCGTCAGGAAGGTCGGACGTGCTCACCTTCTTCACCTCGGTGCGAATCTTGAACACCACCTCGCGGCCTGTGTCGGGCTTGTCGCCGCTCGACTTGCCCTTGCCCATGTTGCGCAAACCGCCGAACAGACCAGACACCACCTCACCGGCGGCGCGGCCCACGCCGGCCCCGGCGATTTTCTCCAGCGGGCTGTTGCCGAACATGCCGGAGGTCTGCCGCGCGGTTTCGGTGCGCGCCTGCGATTGCGCCTCGTCCATCGCGCCATCGACGCCGGCGTCACCGGCCGAGGCCAACAGGTCGGCCGTGGCGGCCTGCAGTTCTCCCAGGCCCTGGCAGTTTTCACCGCCAAATTCGAGTTGGATCTCGGACATCATGGGGTAGCCCTTGAGGGTGCTCACCTTGCCGCCGGCCGCCTCCCAGGCGTCGCCGAACATGCCGGCCAGCATCGCGGTAGACGCGCTCTGGTTCATGGCGCCGCCCAGCAGTTTGGTCTGGCGCGCAAATTCTTCGTAGAAATCCTGGATCTCGTTCGCCGCGGGAAAGTCGCGGGCCAGCCACGACTCCCAGGTCTGGTGGATCTCGCACACCTGGTCGCGCTCGGGCAACTCGCAGGTTTGCTTCACGGTCACGATCACCTGGTCGGCCTTGAGCTTGGCGAACGTCCGGCTCTTGCCGGTTTCAGTAATCGACACGACAGGCTTGGACAAGGTGCACGCCTCGTCCGACGCAACCGTGGCGCCGCCACCCCCGGCATCACCACGCGCTTCGGCCATGCGCTCGTTCATGGCCTCGAACTGCTCCGCCAGGCTGGCCAGTTCAATCTCGGTGTAGGCGTTATCCTTGGGCATCAGGTTCCAGGTGACGCCTTTGTCCAGGCGGGTGATACTCACCTGCTCATCGGAGCCGGCCAGCATCCTGATCATGGCGTTCTTGGCCTTGTGCTTGCTGACAGACTTCGAGCGGTTGCCCGAGTACCAGTTGGTAGACTTGATATCGCCGGCAACCATGCCGAGCAGGCCTTCGGCCCGCAGCTTGGTTTCGGTTTCGATCTCCAGGTCGGCCAGCGCAGGGGTGGCTGCCATGCCAAGCGCAAGGCAGAGACCAGCGGCTACTCTGCCAGGGCGATGGGTGGATAATCCGGTGAAGGCAAACGGGCGAAGGGCGGGCATGTTGTGTCCTCGAACTCAGCGGTTAGATACTCTTTCTAAGACAACTGTAGCCCAATTTTTACGCTTTGCGTGACCCTGCGGGGTGATGCTCAAAGTCGGTGCAATATGACAGCCGTGTGTAATTTTTCTGAAAGTTCGCTATCGTGTTGAGCATCGACTCGACAGCCAACACCGCCATCACAGGAACGCGCTCGCACCTTGCGCAATTCCTGACCCTGCTGGGGCTCACCTCCCTGGCGATCACCGAGCCCGCGCTGTCGGCATTCGGGAACAGCCCGGGGCTGTTCATCTTCCACGGGGTGGACAGCCCTGCCCTGGCGATTGCCTACAGCCTGTGTATCGCACTGCTCCCGGCCACCCTCCTGGCCCTGGCCTGCGCCATCGTCTCGCTCGTGCATTCGCGCGCCGGTCAGCTTGTGTACTACGCACTGGTGGCCGCCCTGGTGTTTACCTGGGTGGTACAGCAACTGCGCTGGACCTGGAACGTCGACCACACCGCGCTGATCGTACTTCCCGCACTGGTACTGGCCGCACTTTTCCTGCGCAAGTTCGCCACCAGTGCCACGCTGCGCTCCTGGTGTCGGGCACTGGCGCTGGCACCATTGATCCTGGTGCCACTGTTTGTCTACCAACTGTACGCTTACGGGGTGTTTGTGGGGGCCTCGGCAGCAGAGCCGGTCCGGCAGGACGCTGGCTCGGAGGCGCCGTCGGTGGTGTTTGTCATTCTCGACGAACTTCCCACATGGGTGCTTTTGGATGCCAACAGCGAACTCGATGCCCGGGCCTATCCCAACCTGGGCTTGCTGGCGAATACAGCAACCTGGTATCGCAACTACAGCGTTATGGCCAGCCAGACCTATAACTCTGTCCCCTCCATCGTCACAGGTCTGAATCCGCGCAACGCAAGCCCAACGACCAGGCACTTTCCGAACAACCTGTTCAGCCTGCTGGCTCCAACACACCATCGCGTGGCGCTGGAGTCGATCACGCGCCTCTGCCCCGCGAAAGAGTGCAGCGCCAAACAACACGACGCGCCCGGCGGTGAGTTCTCGGAACTGCTGACCAAGACTTTCGCGTTCTGGGTCAAACGCGCCTCGCTGGATGGACGCGCGCAGGTCACCCGCAACGATTTTGCCGAGACACTGGAAAAACCGGAAGTTCCCCCGTCATCGCGCAAACCGACACTGCAGGAGATGTTCGACCCGGCCTACCAGGTGGAACTGGCGAAATCCCGGCCCAGGCGGCTGGCGCGCTTTATCGACAGCCTGGGGCAGGACCCCTCGCCCACCCTGTATTTCCTCCACCTGCAGTTGCCGCATTCACCCTGGCGTTTTTATCCGGACGGCGCGCTGTATTCGGTACCCACCGGGCGTTTCGCTATCTCGTCCTACAACACCCACGAATGGCCCACCACAATCGCCGAGTACCGGCTGGTACTGCAGATGCAGTACACCGACAGGTTGCTGGGCGAGTTGTTTGACCGGCTCAAGCAGGCGAAGCTGTGGGACAACGCGCTCGTCGTAGTCACCTCCGACCACGGGCGCTCTTTCGTGAAAGACACCGGCACGCGGTCGATCGCAGAGGCTTTCGCCCATGTGGGCTATGTGCCGCTGCTGATCAAGGCACCCGGTCAACGCGAGGGCGAGGTGGACGACAGTAATTTGCAAGCCGTGGACGTTCTACCCACCGTGGCCAGCATTCTCGACATCTCGCTTGACTGGCCCACCGACGGCCTGCCGGCGGGCCACGCCGATCTGGCCCTGCGAGGCAGCCATAAAACCGTATTTCCAATCGACACCACAGGCAAGACCGTGCCGCTGAAGCTGCTGCCCGCCACAACGCTACGGGACAACGCGGCTTTTCCAGACGCGTCTACCCGGCGGCTTCCTTCCAACCTTCGCGAGGGAGCATCGGTACAAAAACTCAACGCAAAGTTGGGCATCGAGTCTTACGCGGGCAAACCGGTCAGCGCGTTGAACGCGACGAACGGCGGCAGCGCCACCATCGACGAAATCGAACACCTGCGCGAACCACCCCCTCACCTGCCGCGGCCCGGACTGGTTATGGGCACCGTGGATGATGCACGCGAAGACGACACACTATTGCTGGCAATTAACGGCCAGGTGATCACGGGCTCGCCGGTGTTCACCCTCAACGATACGCCCAACACCTTTATGGCGATGCTGCCACAGGGGCTCTTGCAGGCGCGGAACAAGGTCGCGCTGTTTCGGCTGCGGGGCGATGCCCTGACGAGGCTATCGCTTCGCTGACGGCAATTTCAGATCGGCGCGGGCCCGGTCGGGCCCGCACCCGTCGAACACTACTGCACGCTGAACGCGTTGAGATCCTCACACACGGTTGCACCGGTGACCGGGTCGAGCAGGCGACTGCCAATAGCGTAGTCACCGGCATCCAGGCTCCCGGCCGATGTTAGCCCGGCGGGACCCAGGTCGATATCCAGCGTCGGCGCCAGGGTGATACTGCCATCGGCACCCGCATTGATCAGGCCAAGCGGTGCAATGGAATTACCCTCGAGCCACACCTTCCACTCCACGGCGACATGTTCGGCACCGGGATTGGCGAGCCTGACACTGGACGCGGTAATCACCTGCGCGCCGGAATAGGTCGCCTGGTCCAGCGAGACATCACAGGCAATGGCGGTCGATGGCGGCAGCGCCCCCGACAACTGGACGCCGGTAATCAGCCCGTCGATACCGCTGAACTCCAGGCCGTACACACCGTTACCCAGATCGTAGGGCACCTTGCCCGAAAACAGCACGTAGTCCTGGCCGAGGATGCCGGGCAGGATATAACTGTGGCTGGAACCCACAATGCCGAAGACACTGTTGTTGGCGTCGGTGAGCGAAAAACCGGAGTTGAACGCGAGATAGACAGCCACGGTATAAGTCTCGGCCGGGTTGAGGTTGGATATCACGAACCCCTCTCCCGAGATACCGGTATCCTGCAACGTGTTGGTCGCGTCTCCGTCGCTGTAGGTGTCGGTGTACGACTGCAGGATCGTCAGTATCGCGCCCGTGGCGCCACCGTTTTCGTCGAGCAGGGCAATATCGCCGGTGGCATCGTACTGCACGCCATTCCAGGTCGCACCGCCCGCGGTGCTGAGCACGCCGTCGTCACCGGCATACACCGGTTCGGCGGAATCGCTCTGAAAATCAATATTGAGGACATCGGCCCAGGCCGGGTTCAGCAGGCCGCTTGCAAGTAACAGGACGGCGGTTCTTATCATTGTCATGGTGTAACTCCTTCAAAACACAAAATCGGCCCGCCACCGCACACTACACAGTTGGGGCGTCACTCCAAATTATAGACTGGCCGGCGCGGGTTCAACGGCGCTGATACCGACGTGGTTCAATAGTATTCGATACCAAAGTGAAACTCGCAGGTAACACCCGCAATGCACCCCTTGAGCGGATTTTCTGGCCCCCGCGCCACTTTCTCAAAAATCTGTGAACCGCGTCCTGCCGCGAATCGCTGTGTCGACGGACAATAGACCTGTCTGACACGCTACATTCCCGGGGTGCGCTATGGGATTCTCTACAGTCTTGCTGCTGGTTATCGGCTCGAGCGCCACTGCACTGGTGCTGCTGGTACTGTTTCGCAACCTGCAGGCCACCGGGCCGGCCACACCCGTCGCTCGCAGCCGCACCACCCGCGCTCGCAAGGCGAGCGCACCGAAACAGGGCGCGTCGCCCGGTAGTCCCTTCCGCGCGGTTTCCATCAATCCGGGGGTACAGTGCTGCGCCGCAGCGCGGGCGCTGGAGGGCAAGTACTACCTGGTCGAACTGGACGAGATTCCCGAACTGCCCCTGCCCGCTTGCAACGCCGCCCGCTGTGGCTGCCGCTACAACCACCACGCAGATCGCCGCTCGCCCGAGGACGATCGTCGGTCAGCCGCAAGCCTGCGGACCGAACTGCATGCGCAAGGTGGTAACATTGAGCAACGCACGAATCACGGCCGGCGCACGACGGACAAAAAGTGAGCTCCGCTATCACCACAACTTCCAATCGCAAGACCGCTCGCAGCCGGGGCCCGGCCGTGAGCGCGAAGACGGACGGCGATCCCAACCCGTTCAGCCTCGAACAGTCGGTGATGCGCATTATCAGTATCGTGATGATCGCCATCATCAGCGGCTTCGCGGTCTTTCGCTGGCACATGGGCGACGAACGCGCCGCAATTATTGACGTTGGCATCGCCCTGCTCATGGCACTCATGCTGGCGCTGGGCAACACGCAGCGCTTTGCGCAATTTGCACTGCGTATGTTCGGCATTACGATCAGCCTGGCCTGTCTGGCCAGCGCATTCTTTGTCAGCTCCAACGGTCTGCTCTGGGCGCTGTTGGTACTGCTGGTCAACGGCATGACCCTGCCGCGCAACTGGGCCATCGCGCTCAATTGCGCAGTCATCGGGTTGCTGTCGATCGCGCCGTTTCTCTACGACTCTCTCCTGCAGCAGGTCAGCTGGGTGACCGTGGCGGCACTGATTTCCGGATTTTCGATCGTGGCGATGGACCAGCTGCGCGAACAGCGCCAGAAGCTTGTGCGCCAGGCCAACATCGATCCGCTGACGCAGGCCGGCAACCGCCGACTCATGACCCGCCATATGCAGGACGTGCTTGAGGACCGACGCGCCAGCCGACGCGGCGCGACGCTGATGATTATCGATCTGGACAAGTTCAAGGAGATCAACGACCAGCACGGGCATGACACCGGCGACAAGGTGCTGATCGAGTTTGTCCGCAGCGCCTATGGCGTGCTGCGCGCCGAGGACGGGTTCTACCGCATGGGCGGCGAAGAGTTCGTGTTGCTGCTGCGCGGCATGGACGAGCAAGGGGCGCGCTCCTACCTGCCGCGCCTGCACAACCGTCTGTCGGGTGAAGTTGTCACACCCAGCGGCGCGCTGGAATTCTCCGCCGGAGCCGCGGCCGCAATCGAAGGCGAGGACTGGCCGGCCTGGCTGGCACGCGCCGACAAGGCGCTCTACCGCGCCAAGGCGCAGGGCCGCAACCAGGTGTGTTTCGAGACTCGCGCCGAGGCCTGATCCCCGCTCATGCGCCGCATGGGCCCATGTTCAACCCCCAACCAAACGGGTAAGGTGTAGTCCTTTCGTTACGACGCCAGGGGCTTCACCACCATGCTCAAACCCGTACAACTCGGCCCCAGCGGCCTGCTCGTCTCACAACTGTGCCTGGGCACGATGAACTTCGGCATTCCAGGGCAGGGTCACCAGGGCGACTGGACACTCGACCTGGACGAGTCGCGCGCCATTTTCCGCGCCGCCATCGATAACGGTTTGTTTTACTTCGACTGTGCAGATTTCTACGGCAATGGCGCCTGCGAGGAAATCGTCGGCAAGCTACTGCGCGAACTCGTGCCACGCGAAGAGTACGTGCTGACCACGAAGGTCGCCATGCCGATGGGTTCAAGCCCGAACATGACGGGGTTGTCGCGCAAGCACATCATGGAAGGTGTGGATGCCAGCCTGCGCCGCCTCGGCCTGGACTATATCGACCAGCTCATAATTCACCGACATCCACACGGGCTGCCGTGGCATGTGCCCGTACCCATTGAGGAAACGCTGGAAGCGCTGCACGACCTGGTCAAGGCCGGCAAAGTCCTGTACCTGGGCGGTTCGTCTATGTGGGCATGGCAGTTCGCAGAGATGCAGATGACCGCTGCCCAGAACGGCTGGACGCGGTTTATCTCCATGCAGAACCACTACAACCTCATCTACCGCGAGGAAGAGCGCGAGATGATTCCCTACTGCGAGCACACCGGTATCGGTGTCACCCCCTGGTCGCCGCTGGCACGCGGCATTCTCGCCGGGGCCTACAAGGGAGGATTCGAGGGCGGCAGCACAACGCGCTCCAAGGGTGGCGACCGCGCCCGCACCGAGGGGCTGTACCGTGGCGCGAACGATTTCGCCATTGCAGATCGCCTCATTGAGACGGCGAAAAAGTACGACAAGACCCCCGCGCAACTGGCCATCGCCTGGCTGCTGAGTAAACCGGCAGTCGCGGCGCCGGTTGTCGGCGTCTCGCGCGTGGCGCAACTGGAAGCGCTGGTGGAGGCAACTTCAATTGAGCTGGAGGCCGACGACATCGCCTACCTGGAGGAGCTATACCAGCCGCTGGAGAACCTGCTTTCGAGCGGCATTTCCTGATTGCAGCACATCCGCCGGGCCTGCACGTACGTACAGGTAAGCAGTGAATACGCTCGATACAGAACTGGCCCTGCTCGATCACTTCGTGCGCGATAACCCGAAGCTGGTCGTGCTGACCGGCGCCGGCATCAGCCAGGCATCCGGCATTCCGACCTACCGCGACCACGCCGGGCGCTGGTTGTCGCGCACCCCTATCCAGCATCAGGATTTCCTGCGCGACGCGCGCACCCGTCGGCGCTACTGGGTGCGCTCCTACTACGGGTGGCCGCTGGTCGAGGCCGCCAGGCCGAACAATGCGCACCGGGCGCTGGCGACGCTGGAAGAGCGGGGAAACGTGCAGTTTCTCATCACCCAGAATGTAGACCGGCTGCACCAGCAGGCGGGCAGCCGCGCGGTGGTCGACCTGCACGGACGCATCGATCAGGTACGCTGTCTGTCCTGCGACGCCACGATAACGCGCGGTGAAGTACAGGCCATGCTGCAACAGGATAACGCGTGGCCGGCCAGCGTTACGCAATCGCCGCGCCCCGACGGCGACATGGATGTTCCCGACGACCTCGTGGATCAACTTGCACTGCCACACTGCAAACACTGCGACGGCGACCTGATGCCCGACGTGGTGTTTTTTGGGGGCAACGTTCCGCGCGCAACCGTCACGCAGTGCACCGAAGCACTGGACGGGGCGGACGCGCTGTTGGTGATCGGCAGCTCACTCACCGTGTTTTCGGGGTTTCGTTTCTGCCGTCACGCCCATCGCCAGGGCAAGCCGATCGCCATTATCAACCCCGGCTCCACCCGGGCTGATGAACTGGCAACCCTGCGCCTGCACTCGCCGGCCGAACACCTCCTCGACCAATGGGTAGCACGCGCCCGACCGCTACCGCGTCAGGGCTAGTACATCCCTTCCGGCTGCCAGCAACGCCCGGGCATCGTCGCCCGACTCGGGCAGGGTGTGCTTGAGTGACGTAGACAGAGCGGTGGCCAGCATACGGCGGTAGTACGGCAGGCCATTCACATAGAACGGCAGGTTGTCTGCAATACTCTCCTGCGCGGAGAGTGTGTCTACAAACCCCTCGATAAATCGCCGCGCCTGGGCCAGCGCCTCGGGCTGCTGCGCAAGATCGGCCGTGTCCATCTCCCAGGTCATATCGGCGCGCAGGCGGCAGGCCGCCAGGAATTCACCGCGCTTGCGCTCGCCCCACTCCTGGGGCGATATCATGGTGAGGCTCCACTGCTCGCCGTTGGCGTAGAGGTAATAGGTTTTACCCACCACGGGTTTGAAGCGAAACTCTGCCGCCAGCACGAGTGACGACACGCAGTAGTCGCGCAGGAAATCCGCCGCCGAACGCGGTGTGAGCAGTGCGGGTTGAAGGCTCGCCCAATCGCGAAGTACCGGCACAACGCCCTTGCCCTGCGGGTTCGGCGCCTTGGTCTGTCCTGTGCCCGCCACAGCGTTAGCGCTTTGCGGGGACAAGCAGGGCGAAGGCCCAGCCCGGCAAGGCCACGTCGGCCAGCGTATAGGCAAAGGATTCCAGCGGTGCGGGCAGATCGCCGCTGTCGCGAATCACTTCGCCGCCGGTGATCACCAGCGCCCGCGCATCGCGACGGCGTCCGCCGAGATAAAAGCTCACAAAGGGATCACACTGCAGGTTCCTGACCCAGAACGAACGATCGGCACGCGCCGTACTGACCATTCGGTACCCGCCCAGTCCAACGCTCCACAGCGGGGTGCGACGCCGCTGCCCGCTTTTATAGCCTGTGGTTTCCAGCACAATGAGGCTTGCCGGCGCCAGAGTAAGCGACCCCACGCCGCGCCGTACGGCCGGTTCAACCACCGCATTGAGTGTTCTGAAAAACTGTTGTTCGACGCGCGCCAGCGAAGTGGGCATAACGCCTCCGGGAGTCATGCGAACGATGTAACTCGATTATACGAAAGGCCGCGCTGCACAGATCAACGATTATTGCACCGTTTCCTTTTCCGGCTCCAGCGCCGGGCGACCGATGGTCTCGTCTTCGTCCGGGTAGTAATCCCAGATTGCCCGGGTACCCTTGATGCAGTAGGCGATGCTGTTGGCGGCCTGTATTTTCGGGGTGCGCATACCGTCGTTGGGATCGGTGAAATGCATGCCCACCTGGATGCCGGTGCCGATCCCTATCAGCCCCGGAGGCGCGCAGTCGAAATACTTCGACCAGTATTTTTCCGAATAGAAGACCGAGCAGTAAGCAATCTCTTTGTACTCGTCCATGAAGATGTAGCCGCCATCGACAATGTGGGGCCACAGGTTTTGCAGGCAGTCGTGCAGGCTGGAATAGAAATCCACATCCCAGAACGCCATGATGATGTCGCCCTCGTGGTGTGGCAGGGTGTCGCAAAACCAGCCCTTGTGAAATTCGGCGGATTTTATCTGGCCGTAACGGCGCACGTTTTCCTTCACTTCTTCGAGCGCACCGCCAAAAACGCCGGGAATAAAGCCGTCCTTGAACGAACGCTCGGCAATGGGATCACCGGTAGTCGGCGCGGGCAGGCCCTCGAACGAGTCGTAGACCTTGAGACGCCGCCCGGTAATGGCAGCGATCAGTGAGAGGTTGACGGTAGCGCCCCCTTTCCAGCAACCACACTCGACGATATCGCCCTTTACCTCGGGAGAAATCTCCAGAAGCTTCATCGCCATCACCAGGTGCGCGCGCCAGGACGTTCCCGAGGTAACCTTGGAATAATTGCGCCAGAACCGGTAACCCATCGCCATGCGCTTGAGCCAGGTCATGCCGTAAATATCGTGGACGCGGTGTGAATAGGTGAGAAACACGATCGCCAGCGGCGCGGTCACAAAGTCGTAACAGGTGCGTACAAACTTCAGTCGCTTCGCACGCCTGCGCTTCTGCTTCAGGGTTAATGCCATGGAACCGTGCCCGTGAATGTGATTCTTATTCGCCCATTATAAGGTAAATGCCGGGGCCGGTGTGAGGTCGCGATAGCGCATCGCCCGGTGCCGATGCCGTGTTTTGCGGCCCACTTCACACCCGGGGCCGTCCGCCGGGCTTGCATTGCGGCTAGGGCGCTGCTTCTGCCGGCGACTGGGCCGCATCGCGCAGATGCTTCCTGATCAGCCGTTGCCACCGGGTTTGCTCGCTGGCCTGGGCGGTCTGGTCGCGCATATAGGCCGACAGCGCCGCGGGGTCGCTGCGCCCGGTAAAGGCCGGCAGCGCGTGATCGTCAGTCTCTGACATCCACGCTGCCAGCGTTGCCCGGTGCGCCTCCACCTGCGCAGCCAGCGCAGGGTCGTTCACGCGGTTGTCCAGGCAGTCGGGGTCCGCCTGTACATCGTAGAACTCTTCCACCTCACGGTAGAGCAGGTGGTGCGCCCGCTGCGCCCACTGCGGCTGTGCAGCGCCCAGTTCCTGCAACACGGCAAACGTGCGCATCCGCAGCGTCGCCGACTTCATGACGCGTTTGCCATCCGACCAAGGATTGAATATGTAGAGGTACCGCTCACTCTGCACAGCCCGCATCGGTGTGCGCTGCCCCACCGAGTTCTGGTTGTAGGATTTGATAACGTGCTCGAACCCGGCGGCAGATTCCCCGCGCAGCGCCGGCAGGAAGGAGTGCCCCTGCACACCGGCCGGCACCGGCACCTGCGCTGCCGCCAGCAAGGTGGGCATCAGGTCCACGGCCGATACCAGGTGTTGGTCATCGACACTCCCCGCTTCGACCTGGCCAGGCCAGCGCACAATCAAGGGCGTGCGCGTGCTGTGGTGATAGAGCTGGGTCTTGGCAAAGGGGAATGGCATGCCGTGATCAGACAGGAACAGCACGAGCGTGTTCTGCGCCTCACCGGAAGCCTCCAGGGCCTCCAGCACCGCGCCTACCGCATCGTCAGCGCGGCTCACCGACGACCAGTAGTGCGCCAGCTCGGCGCGCACATCGGGGTGTTCCGGCAGGAAACCCGGCACGACGACCTCGTCGGCACTGTAGACGCGCGAGGGAATATGGGGGTCGTCAAACTGCCGCCCGCGCCTGTCCAGCCCGTAAAACGGCAGGTGCGGGTCGGCGATGTTGATCAGCAGGAAGAATGGCTTGCCCGCGGCCGCAGCGCCGGCGATGCCGTCGGTGGTT
>CAYGOX010000039.1:0-17573 GCA_964351485.1 uncultured Halioglobus sp. | reverse complement strand
ACCAAGGCAGCCAGTTTACCAGCATGGCCTTCACTGGCGTGCTCAAGGACAACGACATCCAGTTCAGCATGGATGGCAAGGGCGCCTGGCGGGACAACGTGTTCATCGAAAGACTGTGGCGATCAGTGAAGTACGAGGAGGTATATCTCTATGCCTACGACACTGTCTCGGCGGCCAAGGCTGGCCTTACTCGTTACTTCCGGTTTTACACCAGCCGCCGGCTCCACAGCACCCTTGACCGCGAAACACCAGATCGGTTCTACTTCGAAGCACTGCCACTACCCATGGCCACTTAAACCCAGGGCTGGAATCCACTTATAGAATCGGGTATTACTGTTCAAAGAACCGAGGCCACGTCTGTTAGGTTTTCCCAAGCAAAAAAACGGCCGGATTACTCCAGCCCAAAAAAACTCCAAAGAAGACCTGGAGTTAAATGCTCATCAGCTCATTCATAGACGTAACTCACTGTCACTCCATAAGTGCGTGGGTCACCGAATGGCGATATACCGGAGGCCCCAAAATCCTTAAATGCCCCAATATCACTGACAGCGTATTCTTCATCGGTCAGGTTCCTGCCCCAAAGGGTCAATTTCACGTCACCGTTCGCCAGGCGAAACTGTGACAGGGACACACTGGCGTCGAGCAAACCGTATTTGTCATTGCGATTGGAGGTGCCCACTACGATTCCGGATTCGGATTCATCCTGGTAGTAATAATTGATATTGGCTTCAAAGAGCAGGCCATTGAACACATCGTGTGCATAGTCGAGACTCGCGTTATAACTCAGCTCGGGGGCGTAGGGCAGCTCATCCACCAGCGGCGTCGGCGGTGCACCGGTATCGGGATCGATGCTGCTTTTGCCCAGGCTTGAATCGAGGTATCCGCCGGCGAGTGTCAGAGTGAAGGATTCCGATAAAAGTGCGGTAAGATCCAACTCTGCTCCCCTGATAGTGGCGTCACCCAGATTCAGGTTATCCCTGTCCGCCGGCGTCGGGCCGGTCTGGATGCTGCCCTGATAATCCTGGTACTCCATATCAAATACTGCCGCGTTCAGGCGCACCCTGCGATCCCAGTACTCGCCCTTGATACCGATTTCGTAGGAAATAATGGTCTCTTCATCGGCACCTTCCTGAAACAGAAAATCTTCATAGGACAGTGTTGATGTGCCTCCCGAGCGATAGCCAGTAACCACAGAACCGTAAATGTTTACATAATCCGTGAGGTCATAGGCGACCGTCAATGACGGGCTGAAGTTACTGAAATCCTTCTTGTATTGCGTGTCGATAAACGGGTTGGAGGAGTTGGTGTTATTGCGAACTGCCTTGCGTTGGTCATCCGAGTAGCGTGCGCCAACAGTAATATGGAACGCACTTCCAGCGGGTGTGTAGGTGCCCTGACCGTAGACGGCAATACTCTTGTTCTCTGTCTCGGTTTCGTCGGTACCCGGCAGTTTCTGTCCGGATATACTCGCGCTTAGATCTTCATTTTTACTGTCATCATAGTAGTAGTAAATGCCGGAGACATACTCGACATCCCCACCCATGAAATCGGTATCGCCGATGAGCTGGAATTCCTGAGTGACCTGAGTAAACTTCTGCCGATATTCACCACCAGTTCCCAGGGTAGATGGGCCGACAGGAAAGGGAACACCCGGAATCTCCAGGTAAGTCTGTACTGTACCTGTAACCTGAGTGAACTGCTTGGCATCGACATCGCGGTATCCGGTGATCGATTTAAACTGCATGTTGTCAGACAGTTCCCAGGCTACCGTCAGTGAACTTCCCCAGACGGTGTTGTCATCAGGCTGCACATCAAAAATTGAATACCCTTTATCCAGCCGATCGTCGGTAATGGGATCCGGGTAGTAGATGTTGGCGACCGGAGCCCCCGGTGGCCCCAGTGGCACCACAACCGGAGTACCAGTGCCAGCAACTGACTTGGCATATCCATCGAGCACCTGGGAATAGCGCGCCGTGTCCTTGATTTTGGTTACCTCGGCGGCAAAGTCGACTAGCAGTGTATCTGTCGGTTCTGTTCTCAGGGCCAGTCGACCGGCGGTGCGGTCTTCTTTCCCCCAGTCATCCCCCACACCGGTGTTCTCCACCAATCCATCGCGCTCTGAAACCAGCAGGCTCAAACGCGCTGCGGTGCTATCGCCCAACGGTACGTTGATGCCGGTATTCGATTTGAATCTGCCGTAATCCCCGGCGGTGAGGGACTGACTAAATGTGAACTCACCGATTTCCGGTTTACGGCTGATAAGGTTGATCGCACCACCGGTTGCATTTCGCCCGT
The DNA here is from genome assembly GCA_964351485.1 of uncultured Halioglobus sp. GTDB lineage: Bacteria > Pseudomonadota > Gammaproteobacteria > Pseudomonadales > Halieaceae > Marimicrobium. The sequence continues at coordinate 15,278 of CAYGOX010000039.1, read as the reverse complement.
ACAGTGTACCCTGCGGGCCACGCAGAATTTCGATGCGCTCCAGGTCAGATGCCTCGAAGGAGCCGCCGAAGGATGAACCAACATAAATACCATCAGTATAAAGGGCTACTGCGGGGTCCTGTGTCACCTCAACAGTGACCGCGCCAACACCGCGAATAAAAGAACGAAACGTGGTGGCGATACCAAAGTATTCATTGGTAATGACATTCGGTACCTTTGCGCCGATATCCTCGATTTCATCGATGCCGAACTTTTCCAGCGTATCAACACCCATTGCAACAATCGAGATTGGCACGTCCTGCAGTGATTGCTCGCGCTTCTCCGCCGTCACTACGGTTTCTTCCAGTACCGGCATTGACGCCTGCTGCGCATTCACATTCTGTACAGCCAATGTCAATGCGCAGGTTGCCATCGCAATTGCACCGCTGACCAAAGGAGATGCCCCATCGCCCGGTGAAGATGCGCGACTCGCGGAATCGTATTTTTTATGTATAGTCATGTCATTAATTTCCATACTTGCGTTAGTGTTGATGTGTGAACGCAAAATATTCTAGTGCATCGGATTGCTTATTAAGTACTCGTGTTTTGCTTGTTTCAGCTGGAGTACTGTTAGAAATCCTTGAGTAATCGAGCTCGTATTCGGCTCACATTCGAATTCAGAAAATGTATTCTGGTGGGCAATCCGTCGCAGCACTACGGCCGGCCAAAGGACACGACTGTGCTTTTTCTCGCAAAAAGCAGGCAACTTGAAAATCAACAGTGTCGAGCAGGGTAATAGCCTGAAATCGATCACGCAAGTGTCACCTGGTCGACCACAATAAAGGTCGCGCTGCCCTGCGCCAACAGTCGCTGCTTGCTATCGTAGAGTTTTCCCTCGGCAAATACTGTCTTCCTGCTGCAATTAACCACCCTCCCCTCGGCAACGATCAGGCCGTCACTCACCGGCCGAAAGAAATTTCCGGACAACTGCACGGTCGGCGCATAGCTGTGTTCAGGCCTGTACGCGCGCACTGCCCGCGACATCACAGTATCCAGCAGGCTCAGGAATACGCCGCCGTGCACATTTCCTGCGCTGTGCAAATGTTGTGGCCGGACTGCAAGCTCCAGCCGGTAGACGTCGTACTGATAACCCCTGAATTGAATATCCAGCAGTTCATTAAAATTCTGCACAGCGGACTCCATGCTTGCATATGATCGGAAAGGCGCTAATCACCTGATGCAATACCGTCTATCTTGGAAGTTTCAATCGGTTGCAGATATTATTTTTCTGTATCGCCGATGAACCGCCGAGAATCGGCATCACCAGGATATCGCGCACATAGCGCTCCATATCAAAATCTCCCACATAACCGTAGGCACCTAGAATCTGTTGGCAACTGAGGACGATGTCGCGCGCAGTTTCACAGACAAACAGCTTTGCCATTGCAGTTTCCACCGCAGCGGGCCTGCCCTGATCAACCAGATAGGCTGCGTTATAGGTCATCAGGCGGCAGGCCTCTAGCCGGGTTTTGGCATCAGCGAGCATGTGTCGAATCGATTGCAGGGTGCATATCGGCTTGCCGAACTGAATACGCTCCTGCGCATAGGCCCAGGCATCATCGACAGCTGCTCTGGCAATACCCAGTGCCATGGCAGCTACCTCGACTTTCTCGATATCAAGGCCAGGTCCAGCCAGCTTCTCCCAGCCGCGATTCCAGCCTTCTTCGCCGCCGACAATATTGGCGACAGGCACCTCAACGTCGGCAAAGTTCACATCAAAAGTGCCACCCCCTTTGAGCCCCAGTGTATCCTGCGGCTCCAGCAGCACACCGGGCGTTGTAGGAGGAATCAGTACCAGCGACAGGTTTTTGTAGCGCTGATCCGCCGGGCCGGTTCTCACTAGCGTATAGATGTAATCCGAGATAGCGGCGCCGGAGCAGAATCGTTTGCTGCCATTTACTACGAGGGTATCGCCGTCGCGAGTCGCTGAAGTCCTGACACTGGCGACATCAGAGCCCACATCCGGCTCAGACAAGCCATACGCAAACATCAGTCCTTCCTGCGCGACTTTCGGAAGCAGTAGCTCTTTCTGCTGTTCGCTGGCGACCTCCTCAAGATTCAATCCCGCGTAACACGTCGACTGAATATACGCGCATCCCACTGACATACTCCGCGAACAGAGTTCCTCAATCACCACCACTGTGGCGACAATATCCTTACCACTGCCGCCATACTGCTCAGACACTGTCAGACCCATACAACCCATTTCCACCAGTTTGTCGTGTACATCACGGGGAAAATAGTTTCCCTTGTCCCAGCGCTTTACTAGATCACGGGGCATCTCCTTCTCGACAAAACTCTTGAGACTGCTGCGGATCATTGCAGTTTGTTCGGACTCCTCGAAATGGTTCACTGGTGCTCTCCCATGGTGGCTTATCAATAGTCCTGCGATAGTAATGTGATAGTTTGCTTACATTGAACTCGCCTTCTGAGCACCTGCTCATATAGACGAACCACCGCGAAAAGCCCCGCGTAAGGCTGGCGCGACCATACGAGTTTAATATGAGTTTTTTCTCAGATTACGATTGCTGTCCTTAGTGAATACAACTATCAAACACGCCCGTACAGGGCATGGCAGGGACCAATCTATGCAGCAGGTGCACAACACATCCACACCGGTAACCGGCATTACCCTGGTCGGCTCCTACATCCCCAGAACCCGACTGTCACGCAAGGCAATTGCCGCCGCCAACAGCTGGGCGAATCCTGGGTTGGCCGTCAGGAGCAAGGGCCACCGCGCTGTGTGCTCGCACGATGAAGACGCCATCACAATGGCCGTAGCCGCAGCGAGGGCAGCGCTGGCAGCAGGTGATGGCGACGCAATCGGGGCACTGTACTTCGCATCCACAACCTTGCCGTTTGCCGATCGACAGAACGCCGGGATCATTAGCGCGGCACTTTCCCTGCCGGCATCCCTGCACACGCTGGATGCAACCGGATCACTGCGCTGTGCTACCTCTGCGCTGATCGCGGCACTGGCTAGTGCTGAGACCCAGTTACTGGTCGCTGCCGACAAACGCAAAACACAGCCCGCCAGTGCAATGGAGATGACAGTAGGTGACGCTGCTGCGGCTGTTATTACCGGTGGGCAAGATTTGCTGGCAACCTACCTCGGCAGTCATTCCTCCTCGGTGGATATGACAGACCACTATCGCGCCCAACACGCCGAGTTTGACTACCAACTGGAAGAGCGATGGATTCGTGAAGAAGGGCTGCTCAAGCTCATTCCGCAAGCCATCGAGACCTTGCTGCTGCAACAGGGCCTTGATCCGGGAGAGATTGCACACCTGGTCCTGCCGGGGACAGACAGCCGAACGGCAGCCGCCATTGCCAGGCGCTGCGATATACCAGAGGCAGCCGTGTGCAGTAATCTGGAAATGGAATGCGGCAACAGTGGTAGCGCACACCCGTTGTTGATGCTCAATTACGCGCTGGAGAATGCGCAACCAGGTGCAAAGATACTGCTCGTCGGCTTTGGACAGGGCTGCGATGCACTGCTATTTGAAACGACTGAACTTGTCACACAACTGCATGGCGAAAAGCCGCTGCAGCATCTGCTCGAAAGCGGTGTCGAAGACGACAACTATCAGCGTTATCTGTCAATCAACCAGCTGGTGCAACTCGACTGGGGCATGCGCGCCGAGCGCGATAACAAAACATCACAGTCGGCGTTTTTCCGTCACCGCAAGACAGTAACGGGCTTCATCGGCGGACGCTGCAAGCACTGCGATACACCGCAGTTTCCCAGAAGGCCGATCTGCGCCAACCCCGATTGTCGCCGCCCCGGCGAACAACACGATGAACCGTTCAAGGACAAGCCGGCGTCAGTGAAGTCCTACACCGAGGACTGGCTTGCGCTGTGCTACAACCCTCCCCTGAAATATGGAAACGTACGTTTTGAAGGCGGTGGCGTGGTGATGATGGAGTTCACCGATTTCGCCGTGGGAGAAGTACAGGTGGGTACTCCGTTGCGCATGGAGTTCCGCATAAAGGATGAAGACAGCAAACGCGGTTTCAGGCGGTACTTCTGGAAGGCGGGGCCGAGCTACAGCGGCCGGTAACCCCTTGGCATTGCACAACCGCAGCGGTAACAAACACCGTCGCGAATGACAGACAAAGACTACAGGAAAAGCATCATGGCCCAGGGCATTAAAGACAAAGTGGTAATTATTGGTATGGGCTGCACCCGATTTGGGGAACACTGGGATTGCAGCGCAGAAGACCTGATCGTGGAGTCATTCACAGAGGCAATGGAAGATGCCGGTATCGAGCGCGATCAGGTAGAGGCTGCGTGGTTTGGTCTGTCGGTAGACGAACAAAACCTCGGAAAGTCGGCGCTGTCGCTGTCAGAGACCCTGCGCCTACCAAATATTCCCGCAACACGGGTGGAAAACATGTGCGCCACCGGCACCGAGGCACTGCGTGGCGCTGTCTACGGTGTCGCTTCCGGCGCCTGTGATATCGCTCTGGCGCTGGGCGTGGACAAGCTCAAGGACACCGGCTATGGCGGTCTTCCCGAGAGAACCAAGGGTACATTCGATGATCTATGGAGCCCCAGTGCCACTGCGCCAGGGTCCTTCGCTCAACTCGCCAGTGCCTACAGCGCCAGCCACGGTATCAGTATGGATAAGCTGAAACAGGCAATGGCGCACGTCTCGTGGAAAAGCCACGAGAACGGATTCCTGAACGACAAGGCCCATCTGCGCAGCCGCACCACCGTTGAAAAAATACTCAAGGCACCGACTATTGCCTACCCACTGGGCCTGTTTGACTGCTGCGGCGTGAGCGACGGTTCCGCCTGCGCCATCGTATGCACACCTGAGAAAGCTGCCGAGTTGGGGAAAACCGGCACGCTGGTCAGTATCAAATCGATGCAGTTGGCCCTGAGCAACGGATCTGAACTCTCCCACGATTCCTGGGACGGCAGCTACGCACTCACTACCCGCGTGGCAGCAGAGCGCGCATATCGCGAAGCAGGCATTGAAAACCCCGTGACAGAGCTCGATTTGGTTGAAGTCCACGACTGCTTTTCGATAACGGAACTGGTCACCATGGAGGACCTGGGCCTATCGGAGATCGGCAACGCCTGTGAAGACATCCTCGCTGGGAAATTTGACGCCAGCGGCGAAATACCCTGCAACATAGACGGCGGCCTGAAATGTTTTGGCCACCCGATCGGCGCCACCGGCCTGCGCATGGCCTACGAAATATACCTGCAGCTTCACGGCCGCGCCGGCGATCGCCAACTGGACAATCCGCGTACCGGACTCACGCACAACCTCGGCGGATTTCCCAACAAGAACGTTTGCAGCGTATCCATTCTAGGTCACTACGACAGCAGCGCCACTCGCTAACACGCTCTACCAAGGAACCTGAACAATGCAAAACCCTATGATGATGACAGACCGTGTAATCATGGTCACCGGAGGCGGCCAGGGGATCGGTCGCCAGTTGGCAGAACAATTGCTGTCGCTGGAAGCTCAGGTCGCGCTTGTCGATATCGATGCCGACGTACTGGCAGAGGCGCGCGAAGCTCTGGGGCCAGACCGTGTGCGAACCTATTGCGGCGACGTCAGCGACGCAGAGTTCGTCAATGCCACAGTGGACAATATTGTCACCGATCTCGGCGATATACACGGGCTGATCAACAATGCCGGTATCGTGAGAGCCGCGATGGCCAGCGAGATGAGTCTGGAACAGTGGCAACAGGTGATCGGCGTCAATCTGACCGGTGCATTCATCTGTCTGCAGGCGGTTGGCAAGCAGTTGATCAGCAAGGCCAGGAATGGCGATCCCAATCCCGGCAGTATCGTCAATATCTCCTCCGACGCCGGGCGACGCGGCACCATTGGACAGATAAACTACGGCGCAGCCAAGTCCGGCGTGCTGGGACTCACCATGTGCTCCGCGCGCGAATGGGGTCGCTATAACATCAATGTCAACAGTGTGTGCTACGGCATGGTGGAGACGGCGATGACAGAGACGATTCGCCAGGAGAAGTTTCGCGAAAAGTATCTTTCGCAGATCCCGCTGGGGCGGTTCTCCACCACCGAGGATGTCGCACCGGCGACGTGCTTTCTACTCTGTGATGCAGCCTCCTACATCACCGGCCAGCATCTGAGCATCGATGGCGGCTTCTATATCAGTTCCTGATTCTCTTCATCCACTATGCAGCGACAGCAGGCACCTACCATGTCAGCAGAATCAGAGTACATAGAAATAGAGCGCATCGATGCGGTTCTCGTGCTTACGCTCAACCGGCCCCAGAAAAAGAATGCGCTCACACCCTGTATGTACTGGGCGCTGGTAGAAGCACTGCACAGTGCCGAAGCCGATGACGGCATCCATGTTGTGATGATCACCAACAGGGGTGACTTTTTTTGTGCCGGAAACGATATCGGTAGTTTCGCCTCGCTGGCTGACATCCCCTACCAGGAACGACCGGGATTCAATTTCATGAATACACTAGCCGCGTTTAGCAAGCCGTTGGTTGGCGCAGTCAACGGCAGCGCAGTCGGCCTGGGAGTCACGCTTTTACTGCACTGTGACCTGATCTGCGCCAGCACCACTACCCGACTCAGCTTCCCCTTCGTGACCATCGGCCTGGTACCGGAATTCGGATCCACTGCCCTATTGCCACAACGCCTGGGTTACCAGAAAGCAGCAGAGATCCTGATGTTGGGGAAAAAGCTGGATGCATCCGAAGCACTTGCACTGGGGCTTGTGAACAACGTCACTGAGCCCGAGACGGTGTATCCGCAAGCGCTGGATTACTGCATGGCGCTGGCCAAGCAACCACCGGAAGCTGTGCGCGAAACCCGGCAGTTGATGAAGCACAATGAGCTGGCAGTGATACAACAGCGAATCGATGCAGAAACGCAAGCCATCAATCGCTTGCTGCCCACGCTCAACCTACCGACCAAATCCTGAACATCGAGCGCCTGGACCCGAACAGCAAATGGCTATACCCCAAACTATCGAAGCGAGTGACGTACAGCGTTTGATCAAGCCGGGATACCGGGTATTCGTGCAGGCCGGCGTTGGTGAACCACGCGATATCATCGATGCGCTGGCCGGGTCTCCCGATAGCGCATGCGACGACGGTGACGCGCAAATCGACTATCTAACGGTATCCATTCCGGGCATCAACAGCGCGCTGGCGCCGCACAATCTACATCGGGGTGCACACCTTCGCACAACATTCCTGCACCCTGGCCTGGACCGGGGCGATGCACGCGGGTCCATCGGCTTTCTGCCCATGCACTACCGCGATACTTACCGCTATCTGCACACAGGCGAGAGTTTCGATGTGGCGATAGTTCAGGTGAGCCCTCCCGATGCCGCGGGTTTCTGCAGCCTGGGAATTTCCGTGGATTTTGTCCCCGCCATACTGGACAGATGCGATGTTGTTATTGCCGAGATAAACCGGCAGATGCCAGCCCCGCCAGACTCTCTGAAGATACCGCTGTCAAGCATTCACTACCGTGTCGATGTCGATCATCCACTCCCTTGCAGTGAAGCTGCCGTGCCGGGAGAGACGGAACTGGCCATCGCCCGCAATGTCGCCAGCCTGGTCGACGACGACAGCTGCATCCAGATTGGTATCGGCAAGCTGCCAGGCGGTATATTGAAAGCGCTGTCCGGTCACCGCCGACTCGGCCTTCACAGCGGACTTGTCAGTGACGCGGCACAGCACCTGATCGAGTCTGGTGTCATCACCGGCGAATCAAAATCGATTGACAGGGGCAGCCATGTCACTGGTCTCGCCTGGGGGAGCGCGGCATTCTACCGCTGGCTCTGCGATCAACCCAATATCGCCTTCCGGCCGGTGGACTACACCCACGACCTGCGAACGCTGTCCGCTATCGATCAGTTTGTCTCGATAAACTCTGTCGTAGAAATCGATCTTCAAGGACAGGCGAACGCCGAAACGATCAATGGTCGGCAGGTGAGCGCGACCGGTGGGCTGGTCGACTTTGCACGCGGTGCGCGCGCCTCACACGGCGGCAAATCGATTCTCGCGCTACCGGCCACCGCGATGCGCGGTACACGATCGAGAATTGTTGCGCAGCTATCCAGTCGCATCGTCACGCTGTGCCGCGCCGACGTCGACTACGTCGTCACTGAATATGGCTGTGCCAGCCTGTTCGGGCAATCAACCCAGTCGCGGGCACAATCGCTGATTGACATTGCGGCACCGGCATTTCGCGATCAGCTTTGGCAGGACTGGGAAAACGCCTAATCGAAGCGAGTACAACCTGAGTAGATGCTCGTATTAGTATTTATTCAAACGCCCGATGCGTAGTCAGTCGGCGATCACCACCTACAAAAAAGGCCTACCCAATTGTCATTGTTCCATTTTGATCCCGTCGAATACGCTGCTGACGCACAGTCGTTGAGAACCACCGTGCGTTCGCTGATCGATGAAAAGGTGCGGGAGATGCCCGCCGCGAAACGCGCGCAAAGCTGGACAGGATTTGACGCCAGTTTCAGTGAATACCTCGGCGCGGCGGGATTTATCGGTATGCATTGGCCGGCACACCACGGCGGCCGCGACTGCCCCGCCATCGAGCGGTATATCGTGATAGAGGAGTTACTAGCCGCTGGCGCGCCGGTGGGTGCACACTGGATCGCTGACCGGCAGAGTGGTACCCATCTGATCAACTATGCGAGTCCCAGCGCCCAGAACGAATGTCTACCGGGTATCGCCAGCGGCAAGCTGTACTTCTGTATCGGCATGAGCGAGCCCAACTCCGGTTCTGATCTGGCATCCATCACCACCCGTGCAGTGCGGGTCGACGGCGGCTGGCGGATTCGCGGTGCAAAGTTGTGGACCACGCATGTCACCAGGGCTCACATGATGATCGCACTGGTCCGCACCAGCGATGGCGGAGATTCACGCCATCAGGGCCTGAGTCAGTTTCTTATCGACCTCTCCCTGGAGGGTGTCACCATCAACGGGATTACCGACCAGACTGGCGATCAACATTTTGGTGAGGTGTTTCTCGATGATGTGTTTGTCACAGACGACTGTCTGATCGGCACTGAGGGCGAGGGCTGGCAACAGGTGAATCACGAGCTGGCACTGGAGCGCAGCGGCCCCGAACGCTATCTCAGCAGCTACCGGCTGATACCGGCGTATCTGGATGCGCTACAGGGGGAGAACGATGACATCGGTAGTTGCGCCCTGGGTGAAATCGTAGCGGAACTGTGGACGCTGCGACAGATGTCAATGTCCGTCGCCGCGCAGATATCCAACGGCGCTGACCCCGCACTGGAAGCGGCGATGGTAAAGGATCTGGGCGCGACCTTTGAACAGGAGTTGCCACATAGGATTCAGGCCTGCCTCGCTAACGACGCTGACAATGCGGGCGGTGAGGAACTGACGTCGGTTCTGGACTACCTACTCAACGCCGCACCCTCGTTCTCGCTGCGCGGCGGCACACGGGAAATACTGCGCGGCATCATTGCACGAGGTCTGGGCCTGAGATGAATTCTGACAATACAATACTAGTCGACATGGTCCGCAAGCTCTGCCTTGAGTTGAGCGAAATGCAGGCACACGCGGACTCAGCTACCGAGCCCAGCACGTCCTTCACGCACCTGTGGCAGAAGGTCGAGGACTTCGGCCTGCCACTGTTCCTGCTTCCGGAGGACGCCGGCGGCTTTGCAGGAAGTTGGGCGCAGGCCGCACAGTTGTTTCAGTTAATCGGTGAATATGCGCTGCCCTTGCCCATCGGCGAGACCATTATTGCCCGTCACTATCTGCACAATGCGCAAGCGGTGGCACCAGAGCTGCCGCTGGAATCGGCGATAACAGGCGGCCCTCTGGCCATCGCACACTGCAGCGACGCGGTCTTGCACGCGGGAGACAGCGGGCACGAACTTTCAGGCTCACTGCGCAATGTGGCGATGACTTCGTCCTCAGACGTGCTGGTCAGTGCATCGATCGACGGCGAACATCTGCTTGCACTACTACATCACAATACCCTGACAAACGGTGACGCCTGCTCCATTACCCACTACAACAACACTGCCGCAGAACCGCGCACACGCGTGCAGTGCCAGCGGCTACCGATCACCGCACTGTGGCGCCTGCCGACGGCCGCGAATCTACAGCTAGCTGGCGCGCTATTGCGCAGCGCACAGATGTCAGGCGCAATGCAATCGATACTCACCAGCACGATCAACTACGCGCTCGAGCGCAAACAGTTTGGCCGCGCCATTGGAAAGTTCCAGGTGATACAGCACGATCTGGCCAGACTGGCGGAACAGGCCGCTGCAACACAGTGTGCCGCACTCAATGCAGCGCGCGCAGCGGATACCGAAGGCGGGCCCGAACAGGCGCAATTTGAAGTTGCCGCTGCGAAACTGCGCGCCAACATTGCAGCGCCCCTGATCACGACCACTGCCCATCAGGTTCACGGTGCGATTGGCTTCACACTTGAGCATCCACTACACCGATTTACCCAGCGCCTTTTCGCCTGGCGATCAGAATTCGGCAATGACCGTCACTGGGCCAAAACACTGGGCGACACGCTGCGTGGACTCAACGGAGAAGCACTCTGGCCGTTTATCACCGGGCGCAGTGACAGGCAGGTTGCAGGCTCACTTCCTACACAAGGCGCTGACACCGCAGCGCGTCACAGCGAGGCATAGCGAACACAGTATGCAACTCACACCGGACCAACTCACCACCACCCACGATGCGCAGTTCTCCGTTGAAGACGGCGTCGCGGTACTACTGCTCGATCGCGACGATGTGCGCAATGCGCTGACAGGCACCCACCTGATGGATGACATCATACGCGTCTGCCAGTGGATTAACCGCACGCCAGACGTCGGCGCACTGGTTATTTCCGGCGTCGGCAAGGCTTTCTCCGCCGGGGGCAATATCAAGGACATGCAGCAGAAGAAGGGCATGTTTGCCGGCGATGGCCTGCAGCTACAGGACAGCTATCGCCACGGCATCCAGACCATGACAACGCATGTCTATCGCCTTGAGGTGCCCGTTATTGCCGCCGTCAACGGTGCCGCAGTAGGCGCAGGAATGGATCTGAGTTGTATGTGCGATATCCGCATCGGCTCACAGCACGCGCGCTTCGGTGAGACATTTGTCAATCTGGGCATTATTCCCGGTGACGGCGGCGCCTGGTTCCTGCCTAAACTCGTCGGCCCACAGCGCGCCGCAGAACTGACCTTCTCCGGCCGGTTGATCAATGCCGAGCAGGCACTGGACTATGGCCTGCTGCTGCAGATCACCCCCAGTGACGAACTGCTGGACACCGCAGTGGCGATGGCGAAGTCCTTTGCCAGCAAACCCCGACACGCACTGCGCATCAGCAAGCGTCTGCTACAGGCCGGCCAGAGGCTGCCATTGCAGGATTTCCTCGACTACTGCGCCAGCCAGCAGAGTCTGTGCCATGGCAGCGACCAGCACCTTGAAGCACTTGCCGCCATGCTCGACAACCAATGAATCAACCACGCGTTCACAATAAGGTGACCCAATGCCAATAACCTACAGTCCGTTTAACGAATCACTCTGGAAAGACCCGTGGCCCACCTACAAGAGCATGCGGGAGTCGGACCCCGTCTATTATATTGAGGAGTTTGGAGCCTGGGCGCTGTCCCGGTTCGAGGACATCTGGCAGGTCAGCCTGGACAAGACGCGCTTCACTGCGACACAGGGCACCTCTCCCGAAGCCCTGCTACTGGATCCCAACAGTCCGCCAAAAACGTTTCTGTTCATGGATCCACCGCACCATCGCAAACACCGCAATATGATCGGTGATCGCTATACACCGGCCGCGGTAGGTACGCTGGAGGAAGAGATCAGGGCGACGACGCGACGGGCGTTAGCGCCACACCTGACAACCGGCTCACTGAACGTGAATGCACTGGTCAGCTCAGTCGCACTGCAAACCATCGCCGATTATATCGGACTGGAGATGGACGAGATTACATACATCAGGTCACTGATTGACACCTACTACACGCGCGAGGCCGGTCACAAGGGGACCACCGCAAGCGGTATGCGCGCCTTCGAGGAGGCTGCGGCATTTATTCATCAGCTAATCGGCAAGTACCGCGACCAGCCACCCGCGCAGAACAGCCATATCTATACCTGGCTGAACAGCGCTATCGACGATGCACAGATGACAGACGATGAGATCTTCTTCAGTATCTTCGCACTGGTTATTACAGGTTCAGACACCCTGCCGCTGACAGTTGCCGCTACCCTGTATTACCTGTCCCTCAACGAGGCGGATATGCAGGCCGTACGCGATAATAACGCGCTGATCCCGAACGCCTTTGCGGAGGCCGCCAGGATTGATCAACCCACCAATATACTGGGCCGGGTGCTGAGCGAAGACGTAGAGATGCACGGCAAGACAATGATGAAAGGGCAGCCGGTGCTGTTTCTCTACGCCTCCGCAAACCGGGATGAGCGCGAGTTCGAAAACCCCGAGCAGTTTCAGTTGCACCGCAAATCCCGCCGCAGCCTGTCTTTTGGCGCGGGACAGCATTTCTGCCTCGGCCAGCACCTGGCGAGACTGGAGGGTAAAGTGATTCTGGAGGAGTTGTTTTCGCAGCTCGGAGACTTCGAAGTACACCGGGACCAGAGCAAACGCATCTTCGGTGAGTTTTTGCAGGGCTATTGCTATCTGCCCATATCATTCAAGCCGCTGCCATAGCAGCGGCTTGTCGCGGCAGGCACTATACGCGGTGCTTGCCGGCCTCCCACTCCTGAGCAGACAGTAAACGCTTGGCTGTCTCCATCGGTTTCGCTTCCAGCTCTGTCGCCATCGTGTCATTCCAGCAGTTCAGCCAGCGAAACAGGCAGATAATTGCAAGCAGTTCTACCACCTGCTCCTCGCTATAGTGTGTGTACAACTCGGTGTAATGTTCCGCCGTCACCGCGTTCGGCTGCGACGCTGCGTCCCTGGCGAAGCGCAGTGCACTGCGCTCTGCCTCGCTGAACAGTTCGCTGCTCTCAAACAGCCACACCTGCGCGATTTTCTCCGGATCCACCGATTCCCGCGACGCCGTTTCACTGAGATGGGCCTGACAGTAGCGACACCCCGAGACAGTGGAAGCGACCAGGCCCAGCAGGTACTTGAGTTGCATATCGACCGCGTCATCCTTGCTGGTTTCCAGTGCGAACTCGACAAACAACTCCAGCAGGCGCGGCTTCCTGGCGAGCGTTTTCAAACTGTTGGGAATAAAACCCATGCGTTCGTGCATGGCGTCAAACAGCGGCTCGAAGGCTGTGAGCGCCTGTGGTTCAAGTGGGGACATATTGGGCATAAGAGACTCCAGAGAAAGACACGTGGGACGATGCTGTACCAGCGCACAGGCCGGCACAGCGTAGAAGGGCTGGAAAAGAACTCGCGCTGCGCGCTGAGCAGCGATCAGTATTCCAGCGGGAGTTCCAGTTTCTTGCGGGCGATGATGTTCTTCTGTATTTCTGAGGTGCCGGCACCGATGGTGTCCAGCGCCGTGGCGCGGTAAGACCACTCCCACTTACCTGCGGCAGGGGCATCCGCACTCGACTTGTGTAACAAACCCTCCTCGCCGAGAAAATCCATTGCGGCGCGCGACAAGCGCTGGTGCAGTTCCGTGCTGAACAGCTTGCACATGGCCGCTTCAATTGAGGGCACGCCGCCCTGCGAGGCCGCGTAGATCACCCTGCGCTGCAGCATCTTCGCGGTCTCGACATCCGTTGCCAGACGCGCCACGCGGCGCTGCACCAATGGATATTCAGATATTTCGCGGCCATTGCGACGCGTGGATTTGACCAGGGACAACAGCGCGTTGAATTTTTCCTCAAGCGGACTGAATGTGTAAAAGGTAAAGCGCTCGTAGTCCAACGCCTCGCAGATATAGGTCCAGCCCTTATTGAGTTCACCCACGAGGTAATCTTCGTGTACCCAGACATCATCAATAAAGACCTGGTTAGTCACATGTTCGCCCAGCGTTTCGATCGGGTGAATGGTGATGCCGGGATCATCCATCGGCACCAGAAAGAGACTGATACCCTTGTGCTTTTTCGCCGCCGGGTCGGTACGTGCGGCCAGCCAGTACCAATCGGCAAAATGCGCCGATGTCGTAAACATCTTCTGTCCGTTCAGCAACCAGCCCTCGCCCTGCCGCTCGGCTTTCAACTTCAGCGATGCGAGATCCGAGCCGGCACCCGGTTCGGTATAGCCCAGTGCAAACTCGACCTCCGCCCGCAGGATTTTTGGCAGGAATTCCGACTTGAGTTTGTCGGAACCGTGTCGTATCAATGTCTGGCCGACACATCCAACGCCCTTGCCGATCAGCGGCGCGCCGACCCGCGAGAGTTCCTCATTGAGGAGGTACTCGTAGATGCCCGGCCGCTCCTGGCCACCGTATTCCTTGGGCCAGGACATACCGATATAACCGCGCTCGGCCATCTTCTTGTTGAACCGCTTTCTGGCGGGTGTGTCCGACAGAATGGAATCGGACTCCCTGTTCGGGTTCATCACATCAGCGGCATCGTCGGACGTCGCTTCCTCCGCAATAAACTCTCGTACCTCTGCCACAAATGCCTGCTCTGCGGCAGAAAAATCAAAATTCATCGTCAGCTTACCTCTGTGCCCCGCAGGGAATTCGTGGTTAGTAGGATCGCTCGGCTGGTGTACCGCTCACCTTATAGCAGTGACACACCAGGCAATCGAGGATGGTTTGGGTGCCTGCGTCAGGCGCCCAGATAGCTCAACACTGCCAGCGATAGCTGCTCGATCAGTGTCTCTTCATCAATTTTCGGGGACTCGTTATCGAGATAGGCGTCAATACAACCGATCACCATATGCTCTGTGACGAAGATCGCCGTTTCCAGATCATCGAGACGAATGCTGTCGCGGTGCTGCATATAATAGGAATGGATCGTGGTGTGCAGGTATTTTTCCGTAGTCAGTTGCCGTGACACCGAGCGGAAACCGGGCATCTCACGCGGCAGCCGCAGGAACACAAAGGCGTTCTCACGGCGCGTTTCCAGCAACACCCGAACCAGTCTCGGCGTGCTTTCCTCCAGCGGCAGCCCCATGCAGGCCAGCAATTCCTCGCGGATGGTTTCCGCCGCGTCGACGACCGTTTTCTCGACCAGGGACGCCACAATCGCCTCCTTGCTCGGGAAGTACTGATAGAGCGATCCGATGCTCACCCCCGCCACATCCGAAATATAATTGGTCGAGGCGCGCTCATAGCCCTCATTG
>CAYGOX010000038.1:12711-17711 GCA_964351485.1 uncultured Halioglobus sp. | reverse complement strand
TGCCTTACCCCATTTCAATCGACGGCCGCTGGCGGTAACGGTCGAGGTGAACTGCCCTAGCGAGACGATATCGCAGCCAAGCGATGTGGCCGCGTCAGCCGCGCGCTGGACAAGCATGCGGGCCGCACCATCATGGCTGCGCATGCTCTTCAGCATCCAATCGGAAGTCACAGGCAGCAGTAATGGACACAGCAACACGCTCTCGCCAGTGCTGGATTGAATGTCGACCAGTCCCATGGCGACCGGTTCGGCCAGGTGGGTGCCGTGGCAGGCAGTGCACAGGGGCTGGAGCACGATCGGCTCGATGTAGCCCGCGCGGTTGTTATCCAGTCGGACATGGCGCGGCAGGCGCGTCTCGGGGTGAGCGACATAGTCCTCGAGGGTCGGCTGCGCCCAGTCCGGCGGGACGCTCTGGGGGTTGCGCAGGCGGTGACTGGACCGCCCCAGGCGGATGCCCTGCTGCGAGAGTCGCGCAGCAATTTCAGGTGCCTGCGTATTGCAGGCCGCGATCGCCTCGACCACACCCTGCGACAGTCCGGTTCGCAGCGCTCCCTGCAGATCCTGTTTGTACTGCGTCAGCGCCTCCTGCGCCGCGGGTGAGAGCTGCGGCGGTGCCGACAATGCGGTGACCGGCTGCAGCAGCAGCGCGGTGAGGAGCAGGGCTGGGTTTCTGGGCATCGCTGCGGTCCTCCTGTTATGTGCCGGTGGTGGCGATTTCACATTCGAGATGGGATTCACAGGAGAGTGAGTTGCTGATGAAGCAGTTTTTGTCAGCCTTGTGCAGCAGCTTCTCGGCGTTATCCCGGTCGGTACCTTCGGGGATTGTCAGTTTTACTTTGGTCAGCACGCGGGTGAAGCGCACCTTGCCCTCGTGTTTTGCCAGTTCGCCCTCGGATTCGCACGCGATATCAGTCCACTCCAGTCGTCCCGCCCGCGCGATCGCGCGAAAAGACAGTACGAGGCAGGTGGACACCGAGGCCAGCAACAGTTCCTCGGGCGACCACTGGTCTCCCGGTCCGTCAAACTCAACAGGCGGGGCGACGGTGAGTGTGGGCAGGCTTGCCTTGTCGACACTGAGGTGGTCCGTGGCGTTGCCTTCGACGGTGACAGAGTAGAGATGGGGAAGGTCTTGCATGGGTAAGGCTCCATTGTTGTGAGCGATTGGGCGATGGGCGGGAAGCCGGGTTACATCACCGTTTCAAGTTGTTTGTCGTGCAGGCGCGACAGCGTCAGCAGTGAGCAGAAAATGCCGACCAGGGCCCAGCCCATGTCCGATTGTGTATCCCAGACATAGCCCTGTGTTCCCAGGAAGGCCTCCGCCTCCTCGCCGCTGGCAATGGCGACGCCCCACTCGATCAGTTCGTAGAACGCGCTGAAGGCCAGGCAGACCGAGACGATCATCACGTTGCGCCAGAAGTCGCCGTTGACGATCTGCTTGCGAATCATGATTTCGCGCGCCAGCAACGCCGGCACATACCCCTGGAAGAAGTGGCCGACCTTGTCATAGTTGTTTCGATCAGAGCCGAACAGGCCGTCAAAATACGGCACCTCGGCATAGGTGTAGTGACCGCCGATCATCAGGATCACGCAGTGCACCAGGATGAAAAAGTACAGCAGGGGTGTCAGCCTGAATGTATTGTACGTGGCGGCCAACAACACGCCGCCAATCATGGCCGGCGACACCTCCAGGAACCAGGTGAGCTGGTCCTTCGGCGCAATACCCGACCAAACAAGCACAACCCCAAAAACAACCACCCAGAGCGCTTTGATAGCACACCTCCCATTGGGGACAGTTTACTTAATTCTCCCCCAATTAAGGGGACAGTTTACTTAACTTCCGACAAAGTGATCACTCGTGATCAAGTTTTCGATCGATATTTTCGATTACAGGCATTTTTGCAGGTTTCCAGAGCGAGGTTTGAATTAAGTAAACTGTCCCCCGATCTCAAACACCAGCCAGAGTTAAGTAAACTGTCCCCGATCTTTTGTCGCATACCGAAGATTCAGTTGCCTGATCTGGCGGCTCGTGATAAACGCTGGTTGGTGAAAACTTTTTCTGTGCAGACTACCGAGGAGCGATACGCGTGAGCGACAGACTGGACCTGGTTATCTTCGGCGGCACCGGAGACCTCTCCTCGCGCAAACTGCTTCCCGCGCTCTATCAGTTGCACCGACACAAACTCGCCGATCGCCTGAACCGCATCGTTGCAACCGGACGCGACTCCCTCGACGCAGAACAGTTCCAGCGCAAAACTCGCAAGAATCTCAAAAAATTCCTACCACAGAATCACTGGGACGAGGACGTATGGGATTCCTTCGCGAGCAAGCTGCACTACAGCAAGCTGGAGGCCAACGCTGCGTCCGATTACGCTCACCTGTCAGATTTACTGAGCAACAACCCGGTGCCCGGCAGGCTGTACTACCTTGCTACCCTGCCCTCCCTGTACGGTCCGATCTGCCAGCAACTTCAGGCTGCGGGGATGGTCGATCCGCACAGTCGCGTGGTGCTGGAAAAACCACTGGGGCGCGATCTTGCATCCTGTCACCAGATCAATGAACAGGTCGCCGGGGTGTTCGACGAGGACGCCACCTTCCGCATCGATCATTACCTCGGTAAAGAAACGGTGCAGAACCTGCTCGCACTGCGTTTCGGCAACCCGCTGTTCCACCCCATGTGGAACAACACATTCATCGACAGCGTCCAGATCACTGTCGCCGAGGAAATCGGTGTGGCCGGCCGCGGCAGTTACTACGCCAACACCGGCGCGTTGAGAGACATGGTCCAGAACCACCTCCTGCAGGTGTTGTCGCTCGTCGCGATGGAGCCGCCGGCCAGTCTCAAGCCGACCGATATTCGCGATGAAAAAATGAAGGTTCTGCGCTGTCTCGAACCCATCACGTCGGACAACGTCAAGGAGCGCACCGTGCGCGGTCGCTACACCGCAGGCGCGGTCGACGGCACCGCCGTCAAGGGTTTCCTGGAGGAAGACGAATTCGAGGACGCCAACAGCACCGAAACCTTCGTCGCGCTCAAAGCAAGCATCAACAACTGGCGCTGGGCAGGCGTACCCTTTTACCTGCGCACCGGGAAGCGACTGAGTCGACGCTACTCGGAAATCGTCATTGAGTACCGCCGCCAGCCCTTCTCCCTGTTCGCCAACGATCCGCAGGAGCTCAACAACAAACTGGTGATTCACCTGCAGCCGGAGGAAAGCATCAGCCTGCATACCGTCAACAAAAAACCCGGCTTGACCAGCAAACTCCGGCTCCAACCGGTCGAACTGCACCTGACGGGCGAATCGCAGCGCAAGGAAGACAGCTACGATGCTTACGAACGGCTTCTGCTGGACGCGATCCACGGCGACCAGACCCTGTTCATGCGTCGCGACGAAGTCGAAACAGCCTGGCAGTGGATCGACTCGATCATCGCCGCCTGGGACGACCAGGGCACCGCGATCAAGTCCTACAATGCCGGCACGATGGGTCCCACTGCGGCCACCACCCTGATCGCCGTGGACGGTCGCCACTGGCATGAATGAATGGCACCTGTTTGACGACCGCCCGGCGCTCGACACCGCGCTGGCCACACACATAGCCAACACATTGCGCCAAGCCATCAAGGCAGAGGGTGCTGCAAGCGTGGCCGTATCCGGCGGCACAACACCGCAGGGTATGTTTGCCGCGCTGGCCGAGGCGGACCTGGCCTGGGACAAAGTCTGGATCACACTGGTAGACGAACGCTGGGTGGAACCCACACACGCGGACTCCAACGAACGCCTGGTACGTGAAAACCTCCTGCAGGGCCGCGCGCGAGCGGCGAACTTCATCGGCCTGAAAGTCGCAGGCGCGACGGCAACGGGCAGCTTGCGTGACGCAATCGTTCAGCTAGATCACGTTCCCCAGCCGCTGAGCTGCGTGATACTGGGTATGGGCAGCGACGGTCACACAGCGTCATGGTTTCCGCGCGCGTCGAATCTTGCTGAACTTCTGGACCCGGACAATGTTTCTCCGCTCGCCGCCTGTGAACCGGTAACCGCGCCACACGAACGCATCACGCTGACGCTGCCGGTTGTGCTTGGCGCCGGCGAAATCATCCTGCATATCACGGGTGACGAGAAACGCGCCGTGCTGCAGCGCGCGGCTCGCGAACAGCTTCCCGTTGCAGCAATTACCGAGCAAAACCTCAAACCCGTAAGCACCTGGTGGGCGCCCTGATGACAGACCCGAGATTGACCGCAATTACTGAACGTATCGCCGCTCGCAGCCGCGACAGTCGCGCCCAGTACCTGTCGCGAATGGCCGCGATGCGCGACCAGGGCCCGCATCGCGGCAAACTCTCATGCTCGAATCTCGCCCATGGCTTCGCCGCCTGCAACGAGACGGACAAGCAGGCGCTGAAGTTGACCGAAGCTGCCAACATCGGGATCGTAAACGCGTACAACGACATGCTGTCTGCCCACCAACCACTTGGCGATTATCCCGCGCTGGTCAAACAAGCCGCCCACGGCGTGGGCTGTACCGCACAGGTCGCCGGGGGCGTGCCGGCGATGTGTGACGGCGTTACGCAGGGCACCGCGGGCATGGAGCTGAGCCTGTTCAGTCGCGACGTCATCGCCGAAAGTACCGCGATCGCGCTGTCGCACAACATGTTCGACGGCGTCCTGTGCCTGGGTGTGTGCGACAAGATCGTGCCGGGATTGCTCATGGGCGCGCTGTCTTTTGGCCACCTGCCGGTGGTGTTTGCCCCCGCGGGTCCGATGGTGTCCGGGCTGTCGAACAAGGAGAAGGCCCAGGTGCGTCAACTTTACGCTGAGGGCAAGGTGGGCCGAAAGGAACTGCTGGAGGCCGAGTCCGCCGCGTATCACGGCGAGGGCACCTGCACATTCTACGGCACTGCGAACAGCAACCAGATGCTGATGGAAGTCATGGGCCTCCATATTCCGGGCGCAGCTTTCGAACCGCCCGGGACGCCGCTGCGCGATGCACTGACGCAGGCGGCG
>CAYGOX010000038.1:0-12701 GCA_964351485.1 uncultured Halioglobus sp. | reverse complement strand
AGACGCAATGAGTATTGTCAACGCTATCGTCGCACTGATGGCTACCGGCGGTTCCACCAACCATACCATTCACTGGGTAGCGATTGCGCGCGCTGCCGGCATACTGATCGACTGGCAGGATTTCAGTGACCTGTCCGCCATTACGCCACTGATCGCCCGTGTCTATCCCAATGGAACCGCTGACGTGAATCACTTTCACGCGGCCGGGGGAACGGGCTATGTCATTCGAACACTGCTCGACAACGGCCTGCTGCACGCCGACGTAAAGACCAACTGGGGAGAAGGGCTGGAACACTACACGGCGGAGCCCAGGCTGTCCGCGGGGCGGCTGACGTATGCCGATGGTGCTCGCGAAAGCGGCGATACCGAAGTACTGCGGGCGGCGGATGCACCGTTCTCACCAGAGGGTGGGTTGCGACTTCTTCAGGGCAACCTGGGGCGCAGTGTCATCAAGATTTCGGCGGTGGCGCCCGAACACCAGTTGGTGGAAGCACCCGCGCGCGTGTTCGACGATCAGGCTGACCTGGCCGCAGCCTTCGAAGCTGGCGAACTGGAATGTGATGTCATCGCCGTCGTGCGTTTCCAGGGGCCGGCGGCCAATGGCATGCCGGAGCTGCACAAGATGACGCCGTTCCTCGGCATTCTCCAGGACCGTGGTTTCAAGGTCGCGCTGGTGACGGATGGCCGGATGTCCGGTGCCTCCGGCAAGGTACCTGCCGCAATTCACCTGACACCCGAAGCACTGACGGGGGGGCCGATTGCAAAACTGCGCGATGGCGATCTCCTTCGCCTGGACGCGGAAGCGGGAGAATTGACCTGCCTGGTATCCGACGAGGAGTGGCAACGCCGCGATGCGGCCGCGCGTGCCACCAGCGACAGCGAATTCGGGACAGGCCGGGAACTGTTCGCCCACAGGCGACGCGCCGTGGGGGACGCAGAATCGGGCGCCAGCGTGTTCTAAGGCCGCCGTGGCTCCTTAATCACCCGCCAGGCGCCTGAGGGTGCGCTGGGGCAACTTGAATGTGATGAACCCGATTCGCACCTCCATCCGGGTGCGCGTCAGGCGCGAGTGACTGATTTTCCACTCACCGGATTCCTTTCGATACTCCTCGTGGTAATGGCCGAAGCCCTGCATGTCGACCAGCGGCGCCATCCTGACGATATCGTGCATGGCCCAGATACCGCGAGCGGACTCGGGGCTTGTCAGTTCAATTTCCGGTGTATGACCATGATGCACCGTCACCCGGTCGGCAAGCGTGCGCTTAACAAACGCGACAAACGCGTCCGCGCCAGTCACGACTTTACCGCCGGATGGCGTCGTATCACTCACGAAGTCATCCGTGAAAACCCGACGGAAGTCGTCCCACGCCTTCGTATCGAGCAAGCGAAAGTACCGCGCTTTCACCTGCTGTATTGCCTCGATGTCGTTCATGTTCGTCCTTCCAATTATGGGGACAGTTTACTTATCTACCGACAACCCGGGCGCAAGCGCACTGAGAATTTTCGAATTAAGTAAACTGTCCCTTTATCTACGGTAGTTGGAATTAAGTAAACTGTCCCCTTAATTGCTTACTTCAGGCGGTCACGGATGGTTTCGTAGCCTTCTTTCAGCTCGTCTTTGAGCATCATCCAGGCGACTCTTGCGTCGGCGACGGTGGGCTCCAGCTCGCGCTTGAGCTGGTCCTTCTTCGCGACGAGCTGCTCCCACTGGTCCTCGAGCTCATCCCACTCATCGCGCACTTCCATGCTCGCCAGGTGCAGCTTTACACGCAGCTCATCGCGCTGTTGTTTCAGTGCATCGAAGGCGTCTTCCACACCCTCTTCCAGCTTATCTTTGCCACTCATACTTCACCTCCCGGTAAAAGAACGGGCCACCTCTATCACCGCATGGCCTCCTTTTGATAATAGCGCGTCTGGCAGACTGTACCTAACGAAATGCCGTGCCCGGATCGGACCACTCTCTACACACTGCACGCATTACACGACCCTGGGGAACGTAGTACGATTAACAAGATACCCACGAGACAGAGGAACCACTGTGCCCGACGCCAACCTGTGGTCTTATGTTCCGCTCCTGCTGGCGACTGTCTGCGGCGGACTTCTATTGGGCGCGGGCCACTACTTCCTGCTCGCACGGCACAAAAACCTTGGCAGCGAAGCCCGCCTGCCCAGACAGCTCCTCCTGCTGATACTCACGGTGGCAACACTGGTCACACTGATCGTGATCGCCCCCCTGCCCGAATCGACCCGCAACCAGGTGCTGGGGCTACTGGGCATCGTCCTGTCCGGCGTCATCGCGTTATCGGCGGCGCCCTTCGTGACCAACTTCATGGCCACCGTCATGCTCCGCGTCACACGGCCTTTCAAGGTCGGGGACTTTATCTACGTCGGCGAAATGTATGGCAAAGTTTCGGAACGCGGACTTTTCGATACAGAAATTCAAACAGAGAACCGCGAACTGATCGCCATTCCCAACGGCACTTTCATTACACAGCCAGTCACAGTTGTGCGCAGTTCCGGCGTGATAATCTCGTCGACAATCTCCCTGGGCTACGAGCTGGGATACAACGAGGTCGAACCACTGATGTTGCAAGCAGCCGAACAGGCGGGCCTGACCGACCCCTACATCCATATCCTGGCACTGCAGGACTTCTCCGTCAGCTACAAGGTCTGCGGTTTGCTCGCAGACGTGCAAAGCACACTCACCGTACGCTCGGAACTTAACCGACAGTTACTCGATACCCTGCACCGGGCCGGTGTTGAAATCGCCTCACCGACCATTACCCGGCACATCACACAGTCTGCGGACACAACCATGATCCCGGCCATCAGCGAAACACCTGAGCCCGCGGAGCGCGTCATCGCCGAGGAGATCGTGTTCGACAAGGCGACCGAGACAGAACGACTCAACCGGGAGCGCGCCGATCTCAAGGAACAGGTGAAGGCGCTCGGCCAATCCGGGGAGAGCGACAAGGCTCGCAAGGCAGAATTGCTGAATGCCCTGGAAGCGATCGAACAGCAGCTCAAGGAATTAACCGCCGAACCCTGACGGCTGGCTGGCCCGGGTATCAACGCAGAGACCCCGGCGAGATTGACCCGGATCAAGTATCGAACTGCACCGCCCACTTATCGTAGTATCGGGTGTACTCCCCCGAAACCAGTGGGACAGTAAATGACAATCTCCAAACTTTCCCTGCAAGACCTCTACCGTCGCTGTGAACTGTCCGACAGCGCCTTTGCCGTTACAACTGATCTGGAACCACTGGAACAGCCTCCCGGACAGGTGCGTGCTCTCGACGCCCTCGAGTTTGGGGTCGACATCCAGCGCCGTGGCTTCAATATCTTCGCCTTTGGCGCGCCGGGCCTCGGCAAACATCAACTCGTGCGCGATGTGCTGGACAGGCGCGACACCAACGGCTTCACCGCGTATGACTGGTGCTATGTCAGCAATTTCGACGACCCGGGCAAACCAAAGCTTCTGCAGCTGCCTGCCGGCGTCGGCTCATCGCTATCGGCCGATATGCTGCAGCTGGTCGAGGATCTGCTGACCTCACTGCCCACCACGTTCCATAGCGAGGACTACCAGAACCGCCGTCAGGAAATCGAAACGGAAATGGCCGAGCGCTACGAGGCCGCGTTCAGCAAGCTGAGCGCAACAGCCAAAGAGCGCAATGTCACCCTTATTCGCACGCCCGCAGGCTACACGCTCGCGCCGGTCAAGGATGACAAGGTCATCACACCCGAGGAGTTTTCCAAGCTCGACGAAGAAGAGCAGAAAAAAATCCAGGACACGATTGCCGAACTGCAAGGCGAGCTGCAACAGGTCGTCGTCCAGCTGCCCATGCTTCAGCGCGAAGCCGGTCACCTGCTGAAATCGCTGAACCAGGAGGTCACCCAACTCACGGTCGAGCAATTCGTCGCAATTCTCGAGGACAAGTATCGCGAACATGCGCAGATCATCAGCTACCTCGACGAGGTAAAACGCTTCGCGGTTGAAAACGCGCAGGATTTTCTGACTGACTCCAACAGCGGCGACGTCGAATACGCCAAGCGCCAGGCAAAAGCCTTTCCCATGTATGCGGTGAACGTGCTGGTGGACAACGCGCAGGAAACCGGGCGACCCATCGTCTTCGAGGACAACCCGACCTACCAGAACCTCATCGGGCGCGTAGAGTATGTTTCGCAAATGGGCACCCTGCTCACGGACTTCACGCTCATCAAGCCCGGCGCGCTTCACCGCGCGAACGGCGGCTACCTGATTGTCGAAGCCCGGAAACTCCTCACACACATGTATGCCTGGGAGGGTCTGAAGGAGGCGCTGCGCTCGGGACAAATCAAGATCGCCTCGCTGCAGGAAATGCTCAGCCTCAACAGCACGATGTCACTCGAACCCGAGTGCATCCCGCTGGACGTCAAGGTGGTCATGCTGGGCGAGCCGTACATCTATTACATGATGAACCACTATGACCCGGAGTTCAGGCAGCTGTTTCACGTCGCGGCCGATTTTTCGTCGGACATGCGCTGGGACGAGGACAACCAGCTGCTCTTCGCCCGCATGATCGCAACCTGCCAGCAGAAGGATGATCTGTTGCCGGTAACGCGCGAGGCCGTCGCGCTCATTATCGAGCAGACCGCGCGCTGGGCCGGCGACAGCCAGAAGCTCTCGCTGGACCAGGACAACCTCGGCTTGCTGCTGCAGGAGTCCGACTACTGGTCACGTCGCAACAATCGGGCTGCAATTGAACGCGAGGACGTCGTCAAGGCGATCGAGGAGCACCGCAATCGCCGCGGCCATCTGCAGGAACTGTTGAACGAGCAGGTGCTGCGCGATATCCGGCTCATCGATACCAGCGGCCAGCGCGTCGCGCAGGTCAACGGCCTGTCCGTGCTGACGCAGGGCGATTACCACGTGGGTACTCCCGCACGGATCACGTCGACGGCGCGGCTCGGCAAGGGCCAGGTCGTGGACATCGAACGCGAGAGCAAGCTGGGGGGCGAGCTCCACAGCAAGGGCGTGTTGATACTTTC
Source organism: uncultured Halioglobus sp. (assembly GCA_964351485.1). Classification (GTDB taxonomy): domain Bacteria; phylum Pseudomonadota; class Gammaproteobacteria; order Pseudomonadales; family Halieaceae; genus Marimicrobium. The sequence continues at coordinate 7,673 of CAYGOX010000038.1, read as the reverse complement.
AGCCTACCTCGCCGACACCTACGCGCGCGAGCGGCCGCTGCCGCTCTCGGCCAGCCTCGTCTTCGAGCAGTCCTACGGCGGCGTGGACGGTGACAGCGCCACCTGCGCCGAGCTTTGCGTACTGCTCTCGGCTATTGCGGAAATCCCCCTGGCTCAAAATCTCGCCGTTACCGGTTCCATGAACCAGTTCGGTGATGTGCAGGCAATCGGTGGTGTTAACGAAAAGATCGAGGGCTTCTTCGACATCTGCGCCGCGCGCGGACTGACCGGCGAGCAGGGGGTCATCATACCGGTCTCGAACCAGCCGCATCTCATGCTCAAGCCCGAAGTGCTTGAGGCGGTTGAGGCCGGGCAATTCCATGTCTATACAGCCGCGCATGTCGAGGATGTAATGGCGCAACTGTCCGGGCTTCCCGCAGCGATCGCCGAAGACCGGTTTGCCGAGGGCACTTTCAACCGCCTGGTGCAGGACCGCATCGGCGAACTCCAGACACTGCACCGCGCGTTCGCCGACCAGAACGCCGGTGACGGTGATAAAGATCAGCGTGCAGACGATGACTGACAGCCCGCCCGTCGAGACCACCGGCGACACCCTGCGTGTCGTCGTGGTCGTCGATATGCACAGCCAGCTGGTGCCACCGCTCGAGGTGGCCGTGGCCATGGCAACGGCGCACCGGGCGGGACTGTGCGGTATGTGTATTGAGGATCCGGGGCTGCGACAAACCGCGGGCCTGCCCTTCAGCCAGGAAGTGATGTTGCTCGGCGGGCGCACTCGCCGGCTCGAAGATCAGCAACTGCGGCGCAGTCTCGAACGCTTTCAGACGCGCTTCAGGGCATTGCTGTCGGAGCATGCGGAGCGCCACGCGATCCCCTGGACAGTGTCGACCATCAGCGGCCAGGGCCAGGTGCTCACCCGGGACGGTCTGACCAAGTCAGACCTGGTTGTGCTTGGCAAGCCAGGGCAATCCCTCGCAGCAGGCCCAGCGCCGGCGCGCATTCTCGTCCTGGCGACGGACGGGGCGGCCGTGCTGCCGACGCTGAAAGTCCTGCTCAGCCTCAACGGCGGCCGCCAGACCGAAGTTATCGTGGTGCAGAACTCCGCGAGCGGAAACGCCACCACTGCACAACTGGCGGATGAGTTAACCGGCACCACCGTGCGCTCGCTGGATGCAACAGACGCCGCGCAGCGCAGGGTGATCAACGCGCTGCGTCTCCAGTACGTGGTGGCGGCACAGGACAGCGACAAAGAGACGCTCAACCGCATCCTGCCCTGGGTGAGCTGCCCCGTCATCCTCGCCAATTAAGTAAACTGTCCCCCGAATTAAGGGGACAGTTTACTTATCTCCCCGGTTCGCCCCGGGCGCTCAAATCTCGACTACACTCGTTTCATCAGCCTTGGGGAGACCGCCACCTATGCTTCGCTACGCCCTGCTCCTGCTCGCACTCTTGCCTACTCTGTTAGCCGCGCAGACCGCCACGCTGGACGCGCCGGATTCGGCGGTGATCGGCAACACGATTGACGTCCGGTGGAGCGGACCGGGGACCCAGTACGACCAGATCGCTGTCTTCCCGGTCGGCGCAACCGATTCGGACAAGTCACTGGAAGCCAAAAACATCACCAGCGGCAAGAACCCGATTCCTATCAGGCTTCCGGAGACAGCCGGCAGCTACGAGTTGCGTTATCTTGCCGCCGGCACCGGCGAAGTATTGGGCAGCAGAACCATCACCGTTGAAGCCATCGATACTTCCCTGGAAGCACCCCAACAGGTGAAAGTGGGCAACCGCATCGAGGTGACCTGGTCCGGACCCGGCAACCTGTACGACCTCGTCTCCCTTTACCCCGCAGGCGCCGCCGATGACGCGACCCGGCTGGCCGGCAGCACGGTACGCCAGGGGCGTTCCACCGTGGAATTCCAGGTACCGGAGGAACCCGGCGAATACGAGCTGCGCTACCTCACTGCGAAAGAAAAATTCGTCCTGGCCCGACGCCCGATCACGGTCACCGATACAACCGCCAGCCTCGTCGCACCCGAGCAGGCCGGTATCGGAGAACGCATCAAGGTCGAGTGGAAGGGACCGGGCAATACCTACGACATCATCGCATTGCACACCGTGGGCGCGCCCGACGATGCCCGCCCGCTGGTCTCGCGTTCCATCACCAGCAACACCAGTCCGGCGCAGCTGCGTATGCCCGAGGCCCCCGGCGAATACGAGCTGCGCTATCAGCTTCGCAAGAGCAAGCGCACGCTGGCCACTCGCCCTATCGTCGTCCTCGGTGCGGGCGCCAACCTGGACGCTCCCGGTGAAGCTGCCGCCGGTTCCAAAATTGCCGTTTCCTGGGAAGGCCCGGGCAACCCCTACGACCTGGTTGCACTCTACCCGGCCGGCGCCGCTTACGATGCCGACTACGTGACGTCACGCTCGATTACCAGCAAGAGAAACCCCGTTACCCTGCGCCTGCCCGAAACGCCCGGCGACTTCGAACTGCGCTACCAGCTGGCCAAGACCAAACAAGTCCTCGCCCGCCGCCCGCTGGTGATCACGCCCGTCACGGCCAATCTGCAGGCACCCGACCAGGCGATCGCCGATACTCCGCTGCCGGTCACCTGGGAAGGCCCGGGCAACGTCTACGACAGTATCGACCTGCACCCGGCCGGCGCGCCCGATGACGCCGAACCGGTCGCGGGCCGCTCGATTACCGGCAGCCGCCGCAATCCCGTCATCTTCACGCTGCCCACCCAGAACGGCGAGTACGAATTGCGCTACGTCACCGCACAGACCAAACAGGTCCTGGCGCGTCGCGCGCTCAGCATACAGCCCGCCGGCAGGCTCTCGGTGTCCTATGAAGGTGAAGGCGAAATCGTGCACCGCACTGCAGCTGACAGCAACAGCGCCGTCGGACTGATCCTCGACGCTTCCGGCAGTATGTTGCAACGGCTCGACGGCAAGCGACGCATCGAGATCGCGCGCGAGGCGCTCACCGATATCGTCAACGAACACCTGCCCGACGGCCAGCGCGTTGCACTGCGCGTGTTCGGCCACCGCACGCCCGACGCCTGCCAGACCGATCTCGAAATTCCACTTGCCCCGCTGAACCGCGATGTCATGAGTGCCCGCATCGCCTCGATCAACGCCATGAACCTGGCCAAAACACCCATCGCCGACTCGCTGGCCAAAGTGCCCTCGGACCTCGGCGGGGCGAGCGGCACCAAGTCGGTCATCCTGATCACCGATGGCGAGGAGACCTGCGACGGGGATCCGGCACAGGTCATCACCTCACTGCGCGACCAGGGCCTGGACATACAGGTCTCCATCGTCGGCTTCGCCATCGACGACGACGCACTGCGCGCAGAATTCGAACAGTGGGCGAAACTGGGCGGCGGCAGTTATTTCAACGCCGACTCGGCCGACGAACTGCTGCGCTCCCTGCGCACTGTCATTTCAGGGCCGTACCGCGTGCTCGACAGCAATGGCAAGGAGGCGGGTCGCGGCGTGATCGGCGGCGTCGAGGTAGTGCTGCCGCCGGGCACCTACCGCGTGGAAACCCTGGGCGCGTCACCCAGGGTGATCGAGAACGTGGTGATCGAACCCGAAGAAGTGACCGAGGTTGCCTTCAACTAGCCGTCTCAGAGTACGAGCAGACCACCCTTCAGGCTGGCAACTTTCTTGTGGCCCTTGTCCATCAGGATCTTCGCGGCCAGCGCTGAGCGGCGACCCGAGCGGCAGAAGGCCACGACAGGACGCTCGTCCGACACCTCGTCAGCGCGCTCGTCCAGTTCATCCAGCGGAATGTGCAGGTCGCAGTGCAACTCGGCCGGCGGCTCCAGTTCGTCCTTGAGACGAACGTCGAGCAGTGTCACTTCTCCCACGTGCTCCTCCAGCCAGATGCGATCCACCTCCGGGACACCGGCATAGGTGTAACGCGCTTCTGACCAGTTGGCGTCGGGCTCGATTACGCCATCCTCGGGACAACCACTGCGCAGGTTGGCCGGCACGGCCTCGTCGATCTTGCGTGGATGCGGCAGCTTCATGGCATTCATGAACTCCACAAAATCGCGCTCGCTCGCACCGCCGCCGGCGCGGGTATTGAACGCGCGCTCCTCACCGATGGAGGACTGCAGCCGGCCATTGTAATCGTGCGCGGGAAATACCAGGCAGGTATCGGGCAGGGCAAACAGTACCGAGGTGATCGAGTGATACAGCGTCTCTGCACTGCCTTCCTGGAAGTCGCTGCGACCACAGCCGCGAATCAGCAGCGCATCGCCGGTAAAGACCATGCTCTGGTCTTCCATCACGTAACTGATACAGCCGTTGGTGTGGCCCGGTGTAGCCAGTACTTTCAGCGCGATGCTGCTCACGGTGATCACGTCGCCGTGGGACAGCGGCAGATCGACATGCTGCGCGCCGATGACCGCGGCCGAACCAATGCGGCAACCCGTCTTCTGCTTGAGCAACCACGCCGAGGTAATGTGGTCGGCATGGGCATGGGTTTCCAGCACGATATCCAGGGTGAGTCCCAACTCCTCTATCAGTGCGAGATCGCGCTTGGCATTTTCAAACACCGGGTCGATGAGAACGGCCCGACGGGTATTGTCGTCTGCGAGCAAATAGGTATAGGTCGAGGAATCGTCGTCGTATAGCTGGCGAAAAATCATGGTTGGGCCTCTGTGTTGTCGGCAGGTAACTGGCGCTCGGCCGCGACGAATCGTCGGCCCTCCGGATCCAGGTCGACAATCGCCTGGTGCTGGCTGAGATACACGTTGCCGCTCAGTTCATCGAGGAAGTGAGTGCGCTTGAGGCTGTCCATGACAGGGCCCTTCACTTCACTGAGATGAAACGATACGTGTTGTTCACGCAACGTGGTGTTGATCGACGTCAATACTTCGAGCGCACTGAGGTCAATCTCGTTAACCGCGGGACACATCAGGATGACGTGCTCGATATCCGCATTCTCTGCCAGCGCAGCATAAATGCGGTTTTCTACGAAGGCCGCATTGGCAAAATACAGGCTCTCGTCCACGCGCAGCGTCAGTATGCGCGGACAGGTGACGACCTCGTGCCGGTCGATATTGCGGAAATGTTCTGTCCCCGGCACTTCGCCCACGATTGCGATATGCGGGTGGGTCGTCTTGTACAGGTGCATGGCCAGTGAAGACAACACGCCGAACACCAGACCCATCTCCACGCCATACAGCAGTGTGACGCCTATCGTGCCGGTGATGGCGACGAAGTCGGTGCGCGAGTACTGCCAGGCTTTTGCCGGTGTATGGAAGTCGATCAGCGGGAAGATTGCGACAATGATGGTCGCCGCCAGCACCGCCTTGGGCAGCAGGCCCAGGTAGGGCGCCAGGAAGACGGCAGCGATAGCTATTCCCACCGCGGCCAGGATGCTGGCCATCTGGGTCTGCGCGCCGGCCTCAAAATTCACGGCTGAACGGGAGAAACCGCCGGTCACCGGGATGCCGCAGGAAAACGCCGAGGCGAGATTCGCCGCACCCAGGCCCACCAGTTCCCTGTTCGGCGCGATGCTTTGCCGACGCCGCGCAGCGAGTGTCTTGCCCACCGATACCGATTCCACGTAACCGATCAACGACAGCAACAGCGCCGGCACCAGCAGTTGCCGCCACAGTTCGAGGTTCACCGCCGGTACGGCAAGCGAAGGCAGCCCGCCGGGCACCTCGCCGACCAATGCCACCCCGCGCCCGGACAAATCCAGCCCCAGCGATGCCGCGATCGTGAGCAGCACTGCCACAATGGGCGCCGCCTTCGACAATGCAAGCGCGGCACCGGCGCTTACGCCCACACGCTGCAGCGCCCCGGCCATGTGCTTGCGCGCCCAGCCCAGGTAAAGAATGACCGCGACACCGACGACGAGCGTCGGAAGATTGAAATGACCGGCGTTGGCCAACAATTCACGAAGCAGGGTTAGCGCGTCATCGCCGTGTGCCTCGACCCCGAGCACGTGTTTGACCTGGCTGATGACGATCAGGATGCTGGACGCGGTGATAAAGCCCGCCACCACCGGGTGCGACAACAGGTTGGTGAGCGCACCCATGCGCAGCATCCCCATCACCACCAGGATAAGGCCCGACAGCAGGGCCAGCACCACCGCCGCCTCCAGGTAGTTCGCGCCGCTGGTCGCCACCGCATCCCGGATAGCCGTTGCGGTCATCAGCGAGATCACCGCCACCGGCCCGACCGACAGCGTCCGGCTCGAACCCACCAACGCATAGGCCACCAGCGGCAGGATACTGGCGTAGATGCCCATCTGCGGCGGTACGCCGGCAAGCATCGCATAGGCCAGCGACTGCGGAATCAGCATCACGGTGACAACGACCGCGGCAATGCCGTCGGCCGACAGCATCTGCCGGTTATAGCTGGTCAACCACTGCGGTATGAATCGCGAACCTGTCATGAAGCGTTTTCGATCGGCTCCCCGGTGTCCTTGCTGATCATCCACTCGCGCCCTTTGAGCATGGCCTGCCAGTAGATGGGCGGCAGAATCTTTTCCTTCAACAACCAGGCGAGCCGACTCGGGCGGGCACCGTCGATAAACCACCGCGGGAAGCTGGGCAAGAGCTTGCCGCCATAGCCGAATTCGGCCAGCACGATCTTGCCACGCTCGACGGTGAGCGGGCACGAACCGTAACCATTGTAGTGTAGAACACCGACTTTCGCGTCGAAGCCGTGCAATACGTTCTGCGCCACCACCGGTGCCTGCGCGCGCGCCGCGGCCGCCGTCTTCGCGTTGGGTGCATTGATCACGTCACCCAGTGCCCAGACGTTCGCGTAACGTTTGTGGTTGAGCGTTGTCTGGTCCACGTCCACCCAGCCGGCGTCATCGGCCAGCGGGCTGTTGCGGATGAAATCCGGCGCGGTCTGCGGGGGACACACGTGCATGAAATCGAACTCGCGCTCCACCGTGGTCACGTTGCCCTCACTGTCGGTCCTGTCGAACCAGGCGGTCCGCGCCGGGCCGTCGACCCGTTTGAGATTGTGCTGGAACGACAGCGTGGCGTCGTAACGCTCCACATATTTCATGAGCGCAGGCACATAGTGCTCAACACCGAACAGTACGGCGCCGGCATTGCAGAACTCGATGTCGATGTCTTGCAGGCACCCGGCCTTTTCCCAGAAATTGGCCGACAGGTACATGGCTTTCTGCGGCGCCCCGGCGCACTTGATCGGCATCGGAGGCTGGGTAAAGATCGCCCTGCCCGCCCGGGTCTGGCTCACCAGCCGCCAGGTGTAGGGCGCCAGGTCGAAGCGGTAGTTCGACGTAACGCCGTAGTGGCCGATGCTTTCGGACAATCCCTCAATCGCGTCCCAGTCCAGTTTCAGGCCGGGGGCCACGATCAGGTGCTGGTAACCGATGCGGCGCTCGCCGCGCAGGACGACCTCGTCCGCATCCGGCTCAAACCGCTCCACCTCGGCCTGCAGCCAGTCGACCCCGCGGGGGATAAGGGACGCCATGGTCTTGACCGTCACACGGGGGTCGAACACCCCGGCGCCGACCATGGTCCAGCCGGGCTGGTAATAGTGTGTCTGGGACGGATCGATAACCGCCACCCGCAGGCTGTCATTGCGCTTGACGATGCTGGAGGCCACCGCGATGCCGCCGGCACCGCCCCCTACAATTACGATATCGAAGTCTGTTTTCGGCCTCATGGCGC
>CAYGOX010000037.1:14753-17895 GCA_964351485.1 uncultured Halioglobus sp. | reverse complement strand
CCTGGCGCTGTTGCTACACGTGGCAGCGCCCGTACAGGCAGACGCAGTCAGCACACAGGGCAAGCCGACTGTCATGGTCATCCTGCAGGAAAAAGTCGCCGGCGTATTCGGGACAACGGGCTGGGAAGTGCCCACCCAGGCGGAATTAACGCTGATCGCCGCACTCACCGAAGCAGGATTCCCGGTTGTCGACGCAGAAACCGCGCGCAGCAACCTCGACCAGGCCAAGGGCCTGCGCCTGCTGGAAGCGGACAATCGCAGCGCCGCCGCGCTGGGACTGCAGCACGGCGCCCAGATCTCGATCATCGGCACCGCGATCAGCAAGCCCGCGGGCGCCAAGCTGCTCGAGACACAAATGCAGTCACTGCAGGCGACGGTGACCGCACGCGCAATCGCCAACGACACGGCCAGGGTGCTGGCCAGCGGCTCGGCCAATGCCGCGGTCGCCCACATTGACGAAGTCGCCGGCGGTGTCCAGGCGCTGGACCAGGCGACACAAAAACTGGCGGCCAGCCTCGTGCCGCAACTGGTACTTGCCACGGAAATGTCCGACGACGCACCGCGCGCGATTCGCGTCAATATTTCCGGATTGAAATCCTATCGCCACCTGGACTACCTGCTGTACTTCTTCGAGACCAAGGTTGCCGGTATCAGTGAGGTATACCTGCGCGAATTCACCAACACCGTCGCCAACGTATCCATGCAGTACAACGACCAGTCTGCCGTACTGGCGCGCAAGGTGGCCAAGCAGAAGTTCAAGGGCTTCCGGCTCGAACCCACCCAGGTAACGGATAACCGCATCGACTTTTCTGTCGTGGGAGACTGACAACAATGGCCCACTGCCCTCTCACCCGCCGTCCCGCTGCCCCCATCGGGATTTTGCTGCAAAACTTCGCGCACTTCGCGTTCATCCTGGCGACACTGTCGGTCCTGTCACTCACGCTACCGGCGATCGCGAACGACGACCCCTGGTATGAAGCACTGTCAGTGGCTGACGAGAGAATTCGCGATTTTGAGCGAGCCGTCGACAGCGGAGACAGGGTGGCCATGCAGCGCGCTGCACTGGACCTGCAGGCCGATCCCATCGCGGTCAAGCGTTTCAACAATTCTTCTACAGATGCCTATCGTACGGCCCATAACAATGTGACTGACGCGATCAAGGAGCGCACGCGGGAGCTGATGCGCGAGACCATCGCACGCGAGCGCGGTGTTCGCCCCGATCAGGTGACCACCTTTGAAGCGACCAACCCACCCAAGCCGGGCGATCCGGTCAAGGTTGGGCAGGACTGGGACGTGACGGTACGTGTGGACGGCGTCGACGTGAATCACACGATCTCCGGACAACACGTCAATGACGCCTTTTACGAGGCGGTCAATGGCACCAAGCCTCCGTCAAAGGAAGCCGCCAACGCCCTGGCCCACCGACAGGCGATCGAGGTCACCAGCTACCAGCATCCCGAAGCCTACGGCGGCGCACAGACCGAGGGCGGACGGATTATCAGCGATCCGGCCGGCAGCCCGACACTGCGCGACCCGGCCCAGCTGGGCAATACCATCGAATACAAGAGCAACCTGCCGGGCAATGAGGCACGCCGCCTGGAGGCCGCGGGCAGAATGGTTGAGGCGCAAGGTTTTCGCATGGAGCAGGCGCGTCAGGCGGCCAAGCAGTTCGACCGTCAGGTGGCGGTGAGGGTTGCCGCGATGGGCGGCGAGGTACCCGAGCACGTGAGCCGGGCGATGGACATCCTGCGCGACATCGGCAACGGCGAAAGCACGCCGACGCATGGTCAGCGCATGCTCGACGCTATGGGTGAAACCCTCGACCGCGTGGTCTCCAAATCTGCCGGCCTGATTGAAAGTGCGCAGACCCTGAGACCGGGCGGACTCGGTGCCGCCGATGACGTATTTGTTGAAAATGCACGCAATCGGCTGCGCAATAAAGGTCTCGACCCCGACAACCTGAAGCCGCTGAGTCCCAGGGCTGACCTGTCCGACCTGCGCAGCGGCAAGAGCAGCGCCAAGGCTGTTCGCAGCTGGGCGAGCGTCGGTCTGGCGACACTGGAAGCTGTCGGCTGGGCCGCCGACTTCTATGAACTGTCACAGGCAGCCAGTGAATACCTGCGATCCCTCGAAAAGGCGATGGACCCGAATATCTCCGATGAGGAGGCCGAGCGCTACTTTGAAAAAATGAAGGCCGCAGCGGAGCGGGTACAACTGCTCGGCGGCATGGGTGTGCTGTTCGAGGTTTATCCCCCGGCCGCCGGTGTCTTTGGTGTGTACACCATCACCCGACTCGGCCTGGAAAACACCGAGACCGGCAAGGCTATCGACGCGGCCGCGCTGGCTCTGGCCGACACTGCCATGCAGGTTGCTGAAAAAGCCAGCTGTGACCTGAAGGAATTCCTCGGCGTGGAGAACATCTGCGCCCAGATGGCCGACCAGGAACGCGACCGGCTGCTCACCTACCTGCGCGCCATCCGCGAGGGCAAGCTGGTGCTGGTCGAACCGAACACCGCGCTGGACCTGGCCAATGCGTTGAAATACGGCTGGGACCTGGACGATGTGGTCATGCGCGTCGATGAACTGGAGCGTATGAAGAAGGCCAACGCCGAGCACGCGGCGTTGATGGCTCTCCTGAAGGATCTCGACGCACAATGTTCTCCTCTTACGGAAAAACGGTTTGCCGCGCTGGACTACTACGAACAAACCAGTGCCGTGCTGGAAGAGCTGCGATGGAACCCGCTGGCAAGAGGCCTGGCAAATGAACAGTCTCTGGACGCAGCGGTGACCGGCTGCAGCCAGGCGGCCACGACATCAGCCGAAGTGGCCGAACTGGCCAGTCAGGTTATCGAGCAGGCCAACACCGCTCGACAGGCACACGACGGCGCACTGGACCGGCTGCAGCTCTGTCGCTACGAATCCGATATAGACAACGCCGAGAGCCTGACCGAAATGGGACGGGTGGTGGCTGCCGGCGCCGCGCGCAATGCGGTGGCAGCGCGCGCCGGGTACAACCGGCTGGCAGCGCAGCTTGAGGAATTCAATACTGCCAAAGCCAAAATAGCAGAACTGAACAGCGCTGCCCTGGACTTCGATATCAAAAGGAAAACTTTCGAAAACCGCAACGATACGCTCAACAGCA
>CAYGOX010000037.1:9180-14743 GCA_964351485.1 uncultured Halioglobus sp. | reverse complement strand
ATGCGCGCCGAGATCAATCAACTCGCGGCCAGCTGTGAGGCGGGAATAAAAAGCGCCACAGCGGAAGTCACCCGCGTTGCCGCTTTGCTTCCTGAGGGCGAGGCAACTCTGCGGGCAAATCTTGCCGCGATTGCGTCGAACCTGTCCGACAGCAGTGGCTTCACGCGGGACGCTCAGCCGCTGGACGCAGCGTCGGTCACAGGCAACACCGACAGGATCCGGGAGTTCATCGCATTGGCGGAAAAGAACTCTGCCGCCTGCGAGCAGGTGGACACCCGCGAGGCCGAGCTGCTGGGCGTTAACAGCGCGATACGCTCCCTGCCGGACGTCGAGTTGTGGAGTGCCGACGTCGCTCGCCTGGGCGCCGCCTGCCGCGACAAGCTGGAAGATGACGATGACGACCGCGACAATCGCAGGGATGACAACACGGACGGCGGCGATTCCCCCGGTGATACCGGCGAGGACGATTCAACCGGCGAGGACGATTCAACCGGCGACACCGGCGGGACTGAGCCGGAAGAACCACCGCCGGGCGACGACCGCGAGGACTGGGAGGGCTTCGATGAAGATCGCGGCAATCTCGACGAGGACCGTCTGGCCGAGAACGGCCTGGATCCCGAGGCAGCCGGCGAAGCGTGGGACGGCCGCGAGCGGGAGGAAGGCCGCGGACAGCTCGCCCCGGGCGAAGGCGACCTCATCGATCCCATCTACCGCGACGATCCTATCGCCGACGCAGAATTCGACCGGGAACAGGCGGAAATCGCCGAGCGCATCGCCAATGCCGACGGCCGCTCGCGGCGCGACCGCGGTCGGTCCGACAATGATATTGCCGACGAATTCGGTGACGCACCGGATCTCGACCGCCTCCCCGACCCCGATGATCGTCGGCGCGATGACCGGGGCCGTGACCGTGACAATGACGGTGGGCGCGACGACGACCGGGGACGACCGGGCGCCGACCAGCCGGCCGGTGATACCACGCCTCCGGCACTCGTCCCCCCGGTACCCACCCCGTCGGACGACGAGGGTCGCGATCCGGAGCCCGAGCCAAAGCCGGAACCGAAGCCCGAGCCGAAACCCGAGCCAAAGCCGGAACCGAAGCCCGAACCGAAACCCGGGCCAAAGCCGGAACCGAAACCCGAGCCGAAGCCGGAACCCAAACCCGAGCCGCAGCCCCAGCCTCCCCGTACAGGTGGCGACCAGGGACAGTGTGAAGCTATTGCGGCGGCACTCCAGGCCCGTATCCCGACGATGATGAGCAATCTCTCGCGCTTCCAGGCCGCTGCGGCCTCAAAGGACGAAGAGCTTGCACAACAACTCGGGTGCGCCATCCTGGCCGATTCCGAGAAAACCCTGACAACGTTCAAGGAACTGGACGCGGCCGGCTGCCCTATCAAAGGCAACATCACCACACTGCGCCGCACGATTGACAACACACGCAACCAGGTCAGGCAGGGCCTGGCCCGCGAGTGCGGCATGGCACCGAAGTACTCCAACTTCGCCGGCAGCTGGCGCTCGCAGGGCACCTGCCCCGCCACCGGGCTGGCCGCCCACCGCTGGATTGTCAGCCTGAGCCAGAACGGCGACCAGGTGAGCGGCACGATCGCGTTCCACCGCTGTCCGGGCGGCGGTCGAGCGCAGTACGCCGTCAGCGGCACAGCCAGCAGCGGAGAGACCGTCCGCCTGTCGGGCAGGCTGCAATCGAGCCGTGGCCCGCTGGCCGAGACGGTCAGGCAGTCCCTGAACTTTACAGTCACGCGCAACGCGCCGCCGGCGCCGAACCTGGCTCCCTGACGGGGCGGGCGGAAAGGCATCACGATGAAACGCAGTCGCCACAGTCTTGTCGCCGGGGTCACCTGCATCGTCCTGTGCAGCGTCGGCCTGTGCCGGGCCGGCGAGACCCTCACACTGGACGAGGCAATCAACACCGCACTGGCCAACAACCCGACCTTGAAGCAGTTCCAGCTTTCATCGCAGGGCAGCGAACTATCCATCGCCGGCGCCAGAACCGCCTTTGAACTTTCCGCGCAGCCGCTGTCGGGCATCACGGTCGACGATGGCGGCGACAGCTCGGGGTTCTACGGGCTGCGACTGGCCAAGCGTACCGGCTACGGTGGCGAATTCGTGGTACAGGGTGTCGATGACGCGTTGTTGGGCGACGACAACGGCGCCAGCTACAGCGTGAGTTTTTCGCAGGCGCTGTTTCGCAACGCCGGCGCTTTGATCAACCAGGAAAACATCATCCGCGCGCAACAGGGCCACCTCACGGCGCAGCGGTCACTGCAAATTCGCAAGGCTTCGACGGTTGTTGCGGTGGTCGACGCCTATGAGCGCGTGCTGCGGCTGGAGCAGCAGCTGGCCGCCGATGAACAGGCCATCGCTCGCGCCGATTCGCTCTTGAAGCTGACCCGGGCCAAGGAACGGCTGGGCCGCACGACTCGCATCGACACGTTGCGCGTGCAGCTTCAGCAGGGCGAGACGGCGTCGCGCACTGCCAACACGCGGGAGCAACTGCGCGCCGCCCAGCGCGCCCTCGCCGAACTGATGGGCTGGAACAGTGCGGTGTTACCGGAACTTGTCCGGGCGCCGTTGTTCACCGTGGATTTCGGCGACCTCGAACAGGCCACAGAGACCGCACTGGCCAACCGCCTGGACTACGCGCAGGTGCAGCAGGATCACGCCGACGCCCTGCGCAACACCCGCATTTCCAAACGCACGCTGAAACCGGCACTGCGGCTGGTCGCGCGCTACGACTACGACGATGTCGACCCCTTCGGCAACACCGGCATCAGCGGCAGCCGCGACACCTGGACACTGAGCCTGGTATCGGACACCGACCTGAATCGCAACCGCGAGAAAGTCGCCTACCAACAGGCGCTGCTGCAGGAGAGTCGCACCATTGAAGACATTCGCGCCCGCTACCTGGCCATCGGACGCGAGGTCGAACAGGCCCTGCTCGCCTACCAGCGTGCGCACCAGCAACTCGATGTACTCAAGGGCAATCTCAGGCACGCCGAGGCGCGTCTCACCCTGGCCAGGAAGCTGTTCAGGGTCGGGCGCACGGACGGCTTTTCAGTCACCGATGCCGAGGAAGCCTACCTGGCGGCGCAGCGCCTGTGGCTCGCCGGGCGGTCCGAGGCCTCGGTCAACGGGTATCGCCTGCTGGAAACCACAGGGACACTCGTGGAGTTTCCCGCTCACCTCAAACCCGGAGCAACCTGACAATGTCGTGGGTCAATCGCATGGGCTTGCAGGTCGGACTCGTCGTCGGCCTGGTGCTCATCACCCTGTTCTTCACGCTGGGTACGACCAGCGATCCCGCCCACACACTGGCCGATACCCGACAGGTAACGCGGGGCGACCTGCTGGTGCGCTCGGTCTACCAGGGCAAAATCGAGGCGCGCAACCAGGTCACCGTCGCCTCCCGCTTCAAGGGGTTCGCCACGGTCGTCGCCCTGACCAAGGAAGGAGCGCAGGTGCGCGCCGGCGATGAACTGGCGCGCTTCGACTCGGCCGACCTGGAGCGCGAGCTGCTGAAACTCGAAGAGGAATACGCACTGGCGCTTGCAGAACGCGAAAGCCTGGTGAATGCCGTGATCCCGCTGGAAGTGGGCGAACTGGAAATGGAATTGCAGAAGTTCTCCGAGGCGGTCACGGCTGAGCGGCAGTACTTGCGCGACAGCATCGAGCTGGCCGCGGAAAACATCGTGTCGACGATGGAGGTCGACCAGCAGCGCGCCAAGGTCGCGCAGCTGGATGCCGAGCGCGACCGCGTCGAGGAGCGCCTGGCGCTGAACAGGCAATACCTGCACCCTTCGCGCCTGCAACGCGCCGACGCCAAGCTGCACGCCGCCCGTGCGGCGCTGGAACTGGCCCGCGAACAGCTGGCCAATACGACCGTCCACGCGCCGGCGGGTGGACTACTGGTGTATAAGCCGCTGCATATCGGCGGCGAGTATCGCACCCTGCGGGTCGGCGATGCGCTGCACGCCAACCAGCCCTTCATGGTGATACCCGACATGGAAGACCTGGTGCTGCGCGGGCGAATTCCCGAGAGCGAACTGGCGCGCGTAAAACCCGGCCAGAAGGTCGTGATGTTCCCGCAGGCATTTCCCGACGTACAGCTACAGGGCATCGTGGAAGCCGTGGGCGCCATCGCCGAATCGGCGCCGGGACAGCCCGAATGGCAAAAGTTTTTCAGTGTGATGATTTCGATCGACAACGAGGACGCGCGCCTGCGCCCCGGTATGTCCGCCACCGCGCACGTCATTTCGGCGCAGCGTGACGATGTGTTGCGCGTACCGCGGCGCGCGGTGACCTGGCGCGACGGACAGGCCTTCACCCAGCTCAAGCAGGCGCTCAACGTCCAGGAACGGCCCGTGACACTGGGCGTGGCCGACGACACTCACTACGAAGTTCTGTCCGGTCTCGACCTGCACGATACGGTAATACTGCAATGAGCCAGGTGCTGTCGCTGCGCAATGTGGGCCGCCGCTATGCGGCAACGAACGGTTCCACGATGGCGCTGCGCGAGGTCGACCTGGACGTCGCGACCGGTGAATTCTGCGCTATCACCGGCCCCTCGGGCTCCGGCAAGTCGACTCTGCTCAACCTGTGCGCCCTGCTGGACGAACCGACAACGGGTACGCTGTCCTTCGACGGCGAGGCGGTGAATAACCTGCCGGAGCCGGCAATCGCCGCGCTGCGCAAGCACCGCATCGGCATGGTCTTTCAGCACTACTGCCTGCTGCCACACCGCTCTGTACTGGAAAACGTGCTGTTCCGTTTTCGCTACATCGATATCGACAGCGGCCGGGCTCGCTCGCTGGCCCGCGACGCGCTGGCCATGGTCGGACTGGACGGTTTCGAATCGCGCGCCACGCAATCGTTGTCCGGCGGCGAAATGCAGCGCGTCGGCATCGCCCGCGCCATTGCATTGCGACCGCGCCTGCTGGTCGCCGATGAACCGACAGGCAATCTGGACAGTGCCTCCGCCACGCAGGTGATGGACTGCCTGCGCAGTATCGGCACCGGGCAGGACATGGCCATCCTGCTGGTCACCCACGACGAGTCCCTGCTGCGCTACGCCACCCGCCACCTGCGCTGTCACGATGGTGCACTATCGGAGGCTCGACAGGATGTCGCTGTCGGCGCTCACTAGCGACATCGCCGAGGGCGTACGCGGACGGCCTGGCCGGTTCGCACTCGCGCTGTTTGCGATGACCATCGGCATGGCGGTCCTGACACTGCTCATCGCCCTGCTCGGTGGCCTCGAACAGCGCTCGCAGGCGTTGAGCGCGCAGCTGGGCACCGATGTCATTGCCATACTCCCCGCCTCCGATACGGACCGCTCGAGCCTGTCCGACCGCCACCCGGATCTGGTCCGGCACAACTTTCCCGGCGCCGACGTCAGCGGCATGCGCGTCAGCAGCGCCGCGGTGGCTGGTCGTGGCGGCAATGTCACCGTCGTCGCGGTCGAAGAGCGCTTCTTCACGCTGCGCCAGTGGCCGCTGCGCGCCGGCCGATTTCTCGATGCCGAGGACCTGGATAACCGGCGGCGCCA